>CAZJNL010000069.1:0-11296 GCA_964546515.1 uncultured Oscillatoria sp. | reverse complement strand
ATATCTTGACAACTCTCCAAAAACGTGCTAATCAAGATTGGCTGATCGCTGGTGACTGCCGTCTGGTTTGCGAAATTGCCGAGCAGCTGTTGCGGGAATTAAGCCAGCTGGCTACCCGGGAAACTAAGCCAAAAATCTTGCTAGCTGAGCGAGAGCCGGTGCGGTTTCTAGCCAGTTTCACGGCTGCTGTGACTGCCGGCTGTCCCGTTTTTCTCTGCAATCCAAGCTGGGTAAAAGAGGAATGGCAGCAAGTTTTTGACTTGGTGCAACCAGATTTAGTTTGGGGGGAAGAGACAATCGGCAACCGACAAGAGGAAAATTATTCAATCCCAAATCCCAAATCCCAAATCCCAAATCGAATTATGATTCCCACCGGCGGCTCGTCTGGGCGGATTCGCTTTGCCACCCACACATGGGAGACTTTGATGGCATCTGTCAGGGGGTTTCAACAATATTTTCAGGTGTCGCAGGTGAATTCATTTTGCGTGCTGCCGGTGTATCATGTTAGCGGGTTGATGCAATTTCTGCGTTCGCTCGCCACGGGGGGCAGATTGGCAATTCTGCCATTTAAAGCATTAGAAGCCGGTGAGCGGTGCGATATCGATCCGGGGGAATTTTTCATCTCCCTAGTGCCAACCCAGCTGCACCGGCTGCTGCAAAACCCAGAAACTGCTAGCTGGCTGTCGCGCTTTCACACTGTGCTGTTGGGCGGTGCGCCGGCTTGGGCAGAACTTTTGCAACTCGCCCGACATCAGCGAATTCGGTTAGCTCCCACTTACGGGATGACGGAAACCGCCTCCCAGATTGTCACGCTCAAACCGGAAGATTTTCTAGCCGGCAATAACAGTTGTGGTCAGGTTTTACCGCATGCTAAGGTGACAGTGCGCACTCCCTCTGGGGAGATATTAGGCGCGAACAAAATCGGCCTCATTACCATAGAGGCAGATTCCCTAACACTGGGTTACTATTCTCCTGCAGAAACCTTCAATACAAAATCCAAAATCCAAAATCTAAAATCGGACGATCTGGGGTTTTTTGATGACGGGGGGTACTTAAATATTATGGGGCGCAGCAGTAACAAAATTATCACCGGCGGCGAGAATGTGTTCCCGGCTGAGGTGGAAGCGGCGATTCAAGCCACTGGTTTGGTGAGGGATGTTTGCGCGATTGGTTTGCCAGATAGGCAGTGGGGGCAAGCTGTCACAGCTGTTTATGTTCCGCGAACTCCAGAGGTAACGCCTGCAGCGTTGCAAGCGGCGCTGGAGGATAAATTGAGCAAATACAAGCGCCCGAAATACTGGGTGCCGGTGGAAAGTCTGCCGCGCAATGATCAGGGGAAGGTGAACCGGGAGGAGTTGCAAAAAATTGCTATCCACTCCTTGCCAAACCTCCTGTAGAACGCCCAGTCGCGTCTCTACCACGAATCAGATGCAACCGGACGTGATATTACAAGTCTTTCCCCTCTCCCCATCGGCGCAGCCATTGTATCATGTCATCGGGCAGATGCTGTTTAGTTCTGCTAGCCGGTGCGATGCAGACATGCTTGGTGATTGCCTTGGCGACTAGCCGATCTGTAGCAAAAATTTGGTAATCTATTTCAAATTTATGGTCGGTTAGCTGTTTAGGGATTAAGTGGATCGCCAGCAAGTCACCGCAAAACATGGGGCGAAAGAAATCCACACCGGCATGCGCGATGGGAATAGCCACAGCTGGGTTGCTGAAGAACAACTTGAGATTGATTCCCGACGCAGCCAGAGAAGCTTCATAGGCTTCATGGCAGATAGCCAAGACATTGGCAAAGTAGACAACGCCGGCGGCGTCAGTATCTTGAAATCGAACAGTTCGGGTATATAGGAACGGCATCTAGAAAGCACAATGAATAATTTTATCTTTGATTTTTAAATTGTACTCTGTAATCTCACATCCGGCTGTACCGAATGTAAAAAAAATGGGGGGAGAGGCGACATGTCGCGTCTCTACAAGGTTCTGATATAATTCTCAGAGGCAGGGGCGCAAAAACAGCCCCGAGAGCGGGAAAGCTGAGAAGCCTTCCCGCCCTTAAAATGCCCCTGAAGCGTTCTTCAGTTATGCAAAAATCAGGAGGCACCTTGCTTGGGGTTAGCAGTGTCCTGGTTGGTGCCGGCACGACAATCCAGGCACTGAAAAATAAGCCGGTGCCACTGAGCAGCAGATGCCTAATTTTGATGCCGGTGGCGAAGGCGACTCGCTGATAACAGAAAGCTACGGTAGAGTTGTGCCGCATCCTGACCACCTAACACTGAACACCTAACACCTGACCAATTTGGGGGTTGGGCCATGCTCTGAGGCGACCGCAGCACCAGCGCACCCCACTTTCCAGCACGACATGACTTCACTCGTACAGTGCCGCTGCCTCGGACTCGCCCAGAAATTTTCTGACTTTTATCAATCAGTCAATTTCCGAATCTGCCCAATTTACCATTACTAATGCAAGCCGGTAGAAAACTACGACAATATCGAACAAGAGTACACTCATTTCTCTATCCTCAATTTTTGTGAATTCTACAGTTGCCGAAGCACCCGTCTGCTTTTAAGTCGAGTTTGAGCCGTTTGCCTCTTAATCAACTGGCGAATAGCGGACAGGCGGCAATCATCTAAGGCAGTCTACTTCAAGTTCCGTGCGGTCTGGACTGCACCTTCTCCTGGCGGATTGCAAGCATGCTAACTGCCTGAGGATTATATTAGTGCAGTAAATCAGGGCCTGGTTGCCAAAATGGCAACTTTTTTTTCTCCGTTTCTGGAGGTCAGTCTGGATAAAGCTTTCATCATTCTCCTAAAGAGGGAAAAGGGTAAGGGAAAGGGTAAGAGGTTGCCCCCCTTACTCTTTCCCTTACCCTTTTCCCGGATCGTTTTAGAGCTGGAAGTCGGTAATTGACGCTATGTGCCAAAGTCAGTCAATCGAGCAGTATTTCCCAGAGGCGGTTGCAGCGGCGGTGAAAGCCGGCACCCCAGAGGCTTCTGCTGTGCCTCTTGCCGTCAGTAGCGAAGTAGATGCAACCGGAAACGAGATTAGGGAGACTCAGGAGCGGATTCCAGGTAGGACTTGACCAAATCTTCCCCGACGCGAATCGTCAGGTCAGAGTCCAGATCCCCCGTAGAATCGGATTCGATCTCGCCTAAGCCCAAGGATGTTTTGAGGTATGCTGCTCCTTGCAAGTCACCTTTCTGGACAATGATTTGGGTTTGGAGTTGCGTGTCGGGCCAATCCCGCACGACGTATACATTGTCAAAGCCTCGGTCTTGCAGATACTTGGCCATAAAGCTGCCAATCTCAGGGGAATTAGAGGCATTCTGGATGGCAATTTTCAGGGGGCTGTGCAACCGGCGATCGGCCCCGCGCTCTGCCAGGGGCTGGCGAGGAAGGGGCTGGGATGCCACCTGGAAATAGTCGCGCACCAGCCGGTCGCGCTTTTCCTGGTCCATAATCCAGTAGCTTGTGGCATACTCCTCAGGGTCGCTGAAACGACCGGGCAAAAGCACCATTTTCAAATCAGCCTGCTCCAGCTTCAGGCCAAAATTCACCACGGCCAGCATTTCTTCCAGGCTGAGATTGGTGTCAATATACTTTTGCATCACCCGGATAATTTGAGGCAAATGGGGCAGCACCTTGGGACTGGTGAGCCGGTTGCGCAACGCCTTGAGTAAAGCCTGTTGCCGCTGCACCCGGCCAATATCTCCGTTTTTGCTATCGCGGAACCGTGCGAACTGCTCCGCCCGCTCCCCATTGAGGGTTTGCCACCCTTCGGCTAAATCAATTTGCAGCTTCTGCGTTTCGTCCACATAGTACATGGGTTTGGGAACAAACACCTCAACGCCACCCAAAAGATCCACCAACTCCCGAAAAGCCTCAGTGCTGACGCGCACGTAGCGGTCAATCGGTACGCTGTTGAGGGTGCGGCTCACCACCCGCGCCGCCAGGGCAGGGCCACCCTTGACATTGGCACTGTTGATCTTGCCGGTGCCAACTCCGGGAATTTCCACCCGGGTATCCCTGGGAATTGAAAGCATATTCAAGTTGTTTTCCCCGGGATTGAGTCGTAACAGCAGCATTGTATCGCTGTTACCCGTAAAGATTTCCGGCGAGTTTTCCCTCGCCGTAAGAACGCGGTCAATCCCCATGACTAAAATGTTGACGGGGCGCGCCAGTCTGTACGGCCAAGTGTACTCCAGATCGCCTAGCCCCCGCACTGATGACTGCCCAGAGACACTCGGTAGCGACAAAGGCGCGACGAGCGCCACTGTTGCCCCTAGGGTGGCAGACATCGTTGCCGTCAAAACCAATCCAAAACCGCACAGCAGCGACCGGCGCACCACCGCACAGGATCTGTAGAGTGCGAGTCGAATACCGGCACTCGCCAGAACCCCAAGTTTACCCGAAGCATGGGATTGTCCAGATTTTGTGTCTTGTTGAAGCGGTTCCACAGCTTCTTCCACTTTGACCTCACCCGCACCACATCGGTGTTGAACTAAGCCTCGCGAGTTACCCCGCCTGCTCGTCTTCAGAACCGGACCGTACACTGTGCTTCATCCGGCTCCTCAGTTGTAGGACTCTTGTCACGAGTACCAGACCCATCATAGCGGGTTTTCCAATCGTGGCAGTGTTTGTGGAGCAATTGCAGGTTTCCATATCCGTTCCCGCCGCCTTTGGCCTTGGGTTGAATATGGTCTTTTTCCCACAAGTCTCCCGGTCTAAATGCTAATTCACAGTGGGCACACTTCCCTTTCTGTCGCTTCAACAGTTTTGCGACTGCTGGTTTGACTTCTGGGTGCTGTCCCATCCTCGTACTCCAATATACGAGGTCGCCGTCCTATGGGCTGGCCTCTCCCTTTACCTTAACGTGTCTCACTATCGGGGTATCCGCGTGTTTGCACAAAGTAAAGTAGCGGTCTTCATTTTTGACAGCGAATGTCCAGTGGTCTTCCCCAATGGTATGCCAGTATCTCTTTGCGCACCAAGTTTCTGTTTTGTTGGGGTGGCGTCGGTGTGACCAACGTCGGAGTTTGGAGTATAAATCTTTATCCAAACCTGAGAAGGTTTCCTTACTGCACACTGCTGAATAGTAGTTGGCCCATCCCCGAATGATAGGGTTTAGACGCTTTATCAAGGCTGCCTGAGGGGTTGCCCTGTGGGCATCGATGATTTCTGCCATCTTTTCGTTGTGCAGTTTGACCTTCTTGTCCGCTGGCTTGATGATTGTCTTGAACCCTAATTTTTGGCCATGCGTGTTTTTGCCTGACTGGTGTTTTCCCACGGGGAACTGCTTTACTGTGAACCCTAGGAAGTCAAATCCTGGTTCTGTGCTGTCAGGCATTTCGTGTAGTGTGTGGGTAATCCGGGTCTTAGATTGGCTTAGTTCCAGTCCCATCCCTTTTAGCCAGTCAGTTATTATCTCCTTGCACCTTTGAATTACGCTGATTTCCTCGTGTAGTATCACGAAGTCATCGGCGTATCGGATTAGGGTAAGGGCGTTACGTCTGTTTATCTTGCCCCCTCCCTTGAGCGTTTCAGCGTATTGCTTCACTCTTTCCTCCAATCCGTGCAGTGCAATGTTGGCCAGTAGGGGGGATATTACTCCGCCCTGTGGTGTGCCTTGGCTTGTTTCCTTAGAGACCCCGGCGTCCCTTACTCCACCTTTGAGCCATGCTTTGATTTGGCGACGTAAGGAGGGGAATGTGGCCATTTTTGCCAGGAGGGCCTTGTGGTCTATCCTGTCGAAGCATTTTGCGATGTCGGCATCCAGCACATATTTGGCCTTGTATCGAATCCCATTGAATATCGCTCCGATTGCATCATGGCAGGAACGTCCGGGTCTGAAGCCATAGCTATTGGGTTCAAAGAGGCTCTCCCATTCGGGTTCTAGGGCTTGCTTCACCCGGGCCTGCAATGCGCGGTCGTACATTACGGGTATTCCTAATGGCCTCTTTTCATCCTTACCGGGCTTTGGTATCCACACCCGACGTGTCGGTTTGGATTTCCCTGTGAGTCTTAATTGGCCTGCCAGGGCGAGACGCTGCTTTGGGGTTAGCGATTTTACGCCATCCACACCTGCCGTCTTCTTGCCCTGATTGTCTTGTGTCGCCCGCCGCACCGCAATCATCTTGGCGCTCCTGGAGTGAAGCAAGGTTTTCTGGAGTCTGCGAACTGCCAAAGTATCACCACGCTTGCTGGCTTGATAAATCCGTTTTTGGAGCTTGTGCACGCGGCATTCGAGTTTCTTCCAGTTGAACTGGTTCCACTCTTGTCCCTCGGTTATCCCGTCCTGAATTGTTAATCCGGCTTTAGGCATTTGCACTCTTTTCTTGCAGCTTTATCATCCCTCACAACCGAGTGTCCGTCTGCATATCCTGAGGCTTTCCCTCAGGCGAAAGCTTCTGACACCATCCTTTCGACCTGAATCCTGGTTTCCCAGAGTTTACATCTTGGTTGACTACCCCTGGACTCGACCTTCCAGTGGAAACCCAGGTGGGTTACTTCGTTCCAGACATTTATTCATTGAGGTTTTAGGGCGGTACTATCCACCGGGTTTTGGGTATGTGCCTAGCAGTCCACGTTAGATTGGCTGCCTCCCATTCCCATTGACTTTTGTCCCCAGCCTTGAGCAGCCTTATTGTGGCTGGTTTCATATAACGATGGTTCGGGCGTACCTTCCTATGCGTACCCATGACCTCTTGCTCAACGTGTACCACCTTAGGCTGGTAGTAGGAACGCCTTTCTGTCCCGCTTCAAGGATTGATGACCAATCGCTACCTTGGGGTCGCTGTAAGGTCGGCACTTGACCGGGTGGACTTGGTTTTTGGCCTCACCACCATAACTGTCCAGTTGTCATGATTCAGTTTCCTGTTCCAAGCTGGCCGTCCCTGACCATTGCTGGCCATTTAGGCACAAACGAATCGCACCTAACGGGAATGATTATAACCGACCCGTTCGGGCAACAGCACACCACTTTTGCCACCCGCCCTCTGCAGCGGCAAGTTGTGTGCGCCACCACCGCAACCGGGTGCGCTTTTCAAGATATTCTCCCAACTCAGGCAGAACCGGAAAAAACCTTGTACGATCAGGCGCAGTAAGTAGAGCTAGCAACGGGCTAATTCCCAACAACCATGTATCGCTCCTTGATACCTGTTATTCTCGCCGGCGGCAAAGGTGAGCGCTTCTGGCCACTCAGCCGCTCGTACCGGCCAAAGCAATTTTTAAGTCTGGACGGGAGCGGTAAAACTCTCCTGCAATCAACAGCTGACCGGCTACTCCCACTCGCCGACGAGGGTTGGGCGCGGTTGTGGGTGGTCACCTCTGCCCAGCTGGCTGACGGCGTCCGAGGACAGCTGCAAGGGCTCTACTGGGACAACTTGCTAGTTGAGCCAGAAGGGCGCGACACCGCACCGGCAGTCGCTTGGGCTACCCTTGAGATTGCTAGGCGCTATGGAGAGGAAGCCGTGGTTGGCTTTTTCCCAGCTGACCACTGGATTGGAGATCAGGTAGCCTTTCAGAAAACCATCCGCGCTGCTGTCTCTCTGGCCATCGCCACTGATGCCATCGTCACCCTGGGGGTTAGACCCACCTACCCCGCCACCGGCTACGGCTACATTGAGCAAGGGCAACCCGTGGGCCTGTTCGGCGGTTGGCCCACTTACCGGGTGAGCCGGTTCACGGAAAAGCCTGACTGGTGGACGGCTCAGGGGTTTCTCTCCACTGGGCGCTACAGCTGGAACAGCGGCATGTTTGTCTTCCGTGCCGGCGTGTTTCTCAGGCAACTCAAGAAACACGCCGAGGAGATTTTCATTCCCCTGAAAGAAAAAGGGCCCGCCGCTTATCCCTCACTGCCCAAGACGAGTATCGACTACGCCTTGATGGAGAAAACCGAGCTGGGGTTTGTGCTGCCAGCAGAGTTTGGCTGGGACGATCTCGGCGACTGGAACGCCCTCGAGCGCCTGCTCAAAGGGGACAAACCTAATGTCGAGTTCGCCAACCATGTGGGGATGGACACCTACAGGACGATTCTCTACGACTCTGACCCCGAGGAGCTAATTGTTACCATTGGTTTGGAGGATGTGGTCGTTGTTCGCGACCGCAACGTCACCCTGATTGTGAAAAAACACCGCACCCAGGAAATTAAGCAGGTTCTCAAGCTCCTGCAAGATGACCCTAAATACAAGCACATGCTGTAAAAATCGTTTTCATTTGGGCACCTATCTCCAGGCATAGGGCCTGGGAAAAGTCTGAATTATTAAGGTTTAATTCTTAATTAAAAATGCCTTCTAAGTTGAGAATTACCACTTATAAATTCTCCCTCATTTCCAGGGCCCTATTCCTAAGTTTACAGTTTCGAGAATAAATAAATAATCCCCAATAACCATGCTTTCTTTAACTAAAACCAGTTCGCGCCAGGGAGAAATCCTCGAAGTCGTCTTCCGCAACGGCTGGGATTACATGCGGAGTCTGATGACGGGTGGCAAGGCTGATGAGCCTCAACTGCCGCCGCCGGCTGTGCTCCGCAATATTTTGGTGGAGTTGGGGCCAGTGTATGTCAAACTGGGACAGCTTCTGAGCACGCGCCCAGACCTTCTGCCGGCAGAATACATTGACGCCCTCACCGATTTACAAGCCAATGTGCCGCCAGTTCCTTGGTCAGAAATAGATATTTTCATCCGGCAACAGCTGCGACAGCCTTTAGAAGAAACTTTTACCGCCATTTCTCGCTCTGCAATCGCCGCCGGCTCCATTGGGCAAACCCATCGCGCCACTTTAAAAGACGGTCGCGAAGTCGCCTTAAAAATCCAGCGTCCGGGGATTGATGTCGTTGTCGAGCAGGATCTGGCTTTGATCAGAGGTGTGGCAGAATTGGTATCTCTGACCGAATTTGGGAAAGACTACGATGTTGTCGCCTTAGCGGACGAATTCTCGCTCGCCATACAGGCGGAACTCGATTTCACCCAAGAAGCTAACTACACTAACCAGCTGCGCCGCAATATGTCTGCGAGTGCCTGGTTTGACCCCAAGCAGTTGCTAATTCCAGAAATTTACTGGGAACTCACAACCGAAAGACTTTTGGTGCTGGAGTGGCTTGACGGCGTGCCGCTTCTGTCAGCCGATTTGCTCGGCGCTGGCAACAAGGCCGATATCGCTGTCAAGCGGAAAGCGATTACCACGCTGCTATTCCGCGCTTTCTTCCAGCAAATCTATGTTGACGGATTCTTTCACGCTGACCCCCATCCCGGGAATTTATTTTATCTCAGAGACGGGCGCGTCGCGATTCTCGACTGCGGCATGATGGGACGCCTCGACCCGCGCACGCAGCAAACTCTGACGCAGATGCTGCTGGCGATTGTTGACTTAGACGCGGCGCGATGCACTCAGTTAACCTTGCAATTGGCTGAGTCCGCCCAGCCAGAGAAGGTTGCCAATTTAGAAAGCGACTACAGCCGGATGCTGCGCAAGTATTACAACCTCAGCCTCTCTCAAATCAATTTCTCTCAGGTGTTTTACGAGGTGCTGCAAGTCTCCCGCGACAATAAAATTCGGCTGCCCAGCAATATGGGTCTCTACGCGAAAGCCCTGGCAAATTTGGAGGGTGTGGCCCGTATGTTCAACCCAGAAGTGAACTTGATCGACGAACTGAAGCCCTTAATTACAGACCTTTTTCGCCGGCAGCTATTCGGGAATGACCCGCTGCAAGCTTTGCTGAGAACAGCCCTGGATATTAAAGGTCTTTCTTTGCAATCTCCCCGCCAATTTGAGGTGCTGCTAGACGGAGTTACTTCTGAAACTTTGCGGTGGAATTTAACGCTGAAAGACCTCGATGGCGTCCGCCGCAGTGTTGATGATTCTGCCAACCGGCTGTCTTTTAGCATTGTGGTAGGAGCGCTGATTATTGGGGCTGCAATTATCTCCAGTAAGGCTCAAACCATTCAGCTGTCTTTTCTGACCAATGCCCTATTTACTGCTGCCAGCTTCATCGGGCTGTGGCTGATTTGGAGTATTATCCGCTCTGGGCGTTTAAAGTAATAAGTGTGCGAACCTACATAACCTGAACATTCAGAAACCCTGTTTATTTAAAAAACCGGGTTTCTAAGGCGTTGAATTAGACCCAGCAAATTTTAGGAGGCTATCTATGAAAAATGACGATCGATATCCGAGCAAAGCAGGGGAAAACCTCGAAACAAATCCTTTGTTCCCTAGTGGGGAGTGGGAAGGCTTTTACACCCATGAATTCGGCCCTCAAGCCCACCGGCACATGATGTCTTTTACCCTCACCTTTAAAAACGGGACTGTCAGTGGCAGTGGCATTGATGACGTTGCTTACTTCACTTGGCGCGGGCGTTACGACACGGAAACACTGCGCTGCTCGCTGCACAAGACCTATCCCTCCCACACCGTTTTCTACGCCGGCTACGTTGACCAGAACGGCATTTGGGGCACTTGGGAAATCCCACCCTTCAACCGGGGCGGTTTCCATCTCTGGCCTAAAGGACTCTCTGAGAATATCTCTCTTCAAAACAAGGAGCAAGTTCCAGAATTTTTCAAGATGCCAGAACTAATATAGAGGTTCTAATTGATTTGTGAAAAATTATTTTTAATAAACCGCCGCCGTGAAGGAGCGCCAAGTCAAGAAAAGAGAGAGAATTTCACAAATCATTTATAGCTGCTATATAGATCAGTTGGGTGCGTTCCCTTGGAACCCACCCAAAAAGTCGGAGAGCAATCCTCAATACCCTCTATTGACCGGCATTGGGATGCTCGCCATCACCCCGCGCCGCCAAGGTCGATAAGATTGTAAAATATGAGACGCATTACCCGATAAGCTGAGGAGAACCCATAGCATGTCATGGAGCGTCTAGTCAAGAGTGGAGCGGGTTGGCGCTTGGGCTGGGAGCCAGACGCCCCTGAATTTAAGGGTTTAGTGGGCGGAGAGGACTGGGCCATCGAGCTGACAGAGGCGGAGTTGAACGACTTTTGCCGGCTGTTGGGGCAGCTGGATGCTACAATGACTTACATGGCCGGTGAGCTGATGGATCAGGAAAAGATTGCTTGCGAGGTCGAAAGCGATCTATTATGGTTAGAGGCTGAAGGATTACCCCACGCCTACAGTCTCCACCTGATCCTGCACAAGGGGCGTCGCGCCGAGGGCCACTGGCCACCCCCGGCAGTTCCCAGTCTCGTCCAAACAGCTCAAGTTCTGAAAATTTTTTAGAAGACTTGCGCCGGCTGAAAACGATGTGCTAATATTAAAGTCTGCAACGGGGCGTAGCGCAGCTTGGT
>CAZJNL010000068.1:0-11308 GCA_964546515.1 uncultured Oscillatoria sp. | reverse complement strand
GATGCCCCATGCCCCATGCCCCAACCCATGTCCCGCACCGTCACCTACAGCCCCGCTCACACGCTCGTTCCCACATACGAGTGCTTTAACCGCTGCACCTACTGCAACTTCCGCACCGATCCGGGCAAAAATCCCTGGATGGAATTGGCCCATGCAGAAAAGCTGCTGAAATCGCTCCAAGGCACCGGCACTATCGAAATCCTCATCCTCAGCGGGGAGGTGCACCCCCAAAGTCGCCGGCGCACTGCCTGGTTCCAGCGCATTTACGAGCTGTGCCAACTGGCGCTGTCTCTGGGATTTCTGCCCCACACCAATGCCGGCCCACTGAGTTTTGAGGAAATGGCCCTCCTCAAAGAGGTGAATGTTTCGATGGGGCTGATGCTGGAACAGCTGACGCCGAAACTGCTGCAAACGGTTCACCGGCACGCCCCTAGCAAAGTCCCACAACTGCGGCTGCAACAGCTGGAATGGGCGGGCCAACTCCAGATTCCCTTCACCACCGGCCTATTATTAGGAATTGGGGAGACTCCCGACGACTGGCGGGACACCTTGGAAGCGATTGCCTCGATTCACTGCCGGTGGGGTCACATTCAAGAAGTTATCCTGCAACCCCACAGTCCCGGAAGCCAGCAGATTTGCAAGGGTTCGGCTTTTAGCCCCGAAAAGCTGCCAGAAGTGGTGGCCCTCGCCCGCCAGATTCTGCCACCGGCAATTACCCTGCAAATCCCACCGAATTTAGTCCAGCAACCGCACCTATTACTGGCTTGTTTGGAGGCAGGTGCCCGAGATTTGGGCGGCATCGGGCCCCGCGATGAGGTGAATCCCGATTTCCCCCACCCCCATTACCAGGCGCTGGCAGAAATCCTCCTGCCGGCATCTTGGCAGTTGGTGCGGCGCTTGCCGGTTTACCCCCAGTATGACAGCCTCGCGCCAATGCGCTTGCGAACTGCCGTGACCCAGTGGCGCAATCGCATCGCCGCTGTCCAGTATCCTGCCGGTGCAACTTCTCTGAAGAGTAGCAACTCGGGTTGAGGCTGCGTTAGCCCCACCGGCACTCCCCGCCTTTAGAGCCAGCGGGCCAGAAACGAGTGGCCCAACCGGCACCGCAAAAATTTTCCAGATAATTTCATGCCTGCTTGTTGCGCAACGGTGGAAAGTTGCTATAATCAAGAATATTGCTCGCAATAAACTCTGGCGGCATAGCCAAGTGGTAAGGCAGGGGTCTGCAAAACCCCGATTCCCCAGTTCAAATCTGGGTGCCGCCTTTGCTGGAGATTAATAGGGATGCCGGCTGTAGGGGCTGGTTCACCCCAACTCTCTGTGGCACAAGGATTGTACTAAACCCGCCCCATTTATTTCACCGTAGGGGCGGGTTCACCACAACTCTCTGTGGCATAAAGAAAGATAGCTTTTATATTACAGGTAGAATACAAAAACCCTGGTTTTACAGCTAGTCTGTGATCGTCAGCCGGTATGGAATGCAGGGCGGATTGCCCCTGCGAGACGTTCGGGAAAACCGGCACTCCATACTACAGCCGGAAAACGCAGGTCGCTTTGGCCTGTCTGTTGTCTCGCACCGGCCCGGTCATTTACATTTCTTGAAATGAGCCCCGGGTTTGTAATATTTTGCAACAATCCGCGCTGGGGCAATTTTCGGTGCGGGAGACAGGGGCTGTAAATATTAAACCCCAAAATGGATATACAACCGGCATTTACATTTGTCAAGATTTTGGCGAGGGCTATGTGGGCGTGGCTGGCGGCGGGTGGGGCGGCTTGGGGAACTGCAGGTGCCTCGCGACTGGGCCACAGCCGCCTGGTTGAGAAAGCTTTGCGGGCTGGCGCCAGGATGCGGGCTGGCGTGCCGATTTCACTGCTGGCATGCAGCCGGATATGGATTGAAACGGGCCGGTTACAATAAAATAAGAGTCAAATGTACAGTTCCACACCGCACTCCTTGAATGGGAGGGTGCGGAGTTATATATGACCAACAACTCTGCTCTTGTTGCCGGCTCAATTTTAGAGAATCGCTATCGGATTGTGCGTGAATTGGGGCATGGCGGTTTTGGACGCACCTACCTGGCTGAAGATATAAATCGGTTCAACGAGTCTTGCGTGCTCAAGGAATTTGCCCCCCAGGTTCAAGGGGTGAATGAGTTGCGAAAAGCTCAAGAGCTGTTTGAGCGGGAAGCTGGTATGCTCTACAAGCTGCAGCACCCGCAGGTGCCGCGCTTTCGAGAGCTGATCCGGGTCAGAAATGGCAGCCGGGAATCCCTGTTCTTAGTGCAGGACTATGTGGAGGGTGCAACGTACTACCAGCTTCTCAAGTCGCGCCAGCGGTTGGGGGAGGCGGAAGTGATTCAACTGCTGTTCCAGCTTTTGCCGGTTTTGGAGTACATCCACTCGCAGGGTGTTATCCACCGAGATATTTCGCCAGATAATTTGATTCTGCGGATTTCGGATGGGCTGCCGGTGTTAATTGATTTTGGTGCGGTAAAGCAGATAGCAGCTAACGCCCAGTCGCAGTACACGCAGCAGCCTGCCGGTACGTCGGTGGGCAAGGATGGCTACGCCCCAGATGAACAGATGCGCCAGGGGAAGGCTTTTCCTTGCAGCGATTTGTACGCTTTGGCGGTGACGGTTTTGGTGTTAATCAGCGGTAAAGAGCCGAAGGATCTGTACGACAGTGTTAATGCGACTTGGCGCTGGCGGAAGCAGGTGAGTGTCAGTCCCCAGTTAGGCGCGGTGCTCGATAGAATGCTATCGTACCGCCCCCGCGACCGCTACCAGTCGGCAAGGGAGGTTATGCAGGCAATGCCTGCGGGTAATTACACCCCTCCTACTTCACCTTTTGTGCCGGTTAATCCCAAGCCGGCTCCAATGCCGGTAAATGCCAACATTTCGGTGATGGGTACGCAAGTTGTTGCTCGCGGTCCCGCGCAGACTGTTCCAAGTCCGAGCGGTATCAGCAGCAGCCAGCTGATTTGGCGTCACTGGGGGGCGGTTGCAAAGGGGATGGGGGTAGCTCTGGTGCCTGGAATTGTTATTTTGGTTTTGTTGCAATCACTTGCTTCGCAACTGTTGTTCCCGGAAATGCCGAAGTTGCCGGAATTGCCGAAGTTTCCGGAAATGCCGAAGTTGCCGGAATTGCCGAAGTTGCCGAATTCTCCGCTGCCGGCTGGCACATCCGTGAGCAAGACGGAGCTGGCTCGTCAGGAAAAAATTGGCGAGCGCCGCAAGAAGTTGAAAATTGATAAGGCGGTGTTTTATCCGAAGGTGGATAAGCTGTTTTATGCTAAACACCCGGAATTAAAAGGGCGTGCTTTGAGTGAGAAGCCAGAAGATGCTCGCTTGCGGGAGGAGTGGATGCAGGTTGCTGAGGATTTGCTGGACAGGTTGGAGCGGAGGGAGACGCGGCTTTGAGCTTTGTAGCGTTCCGCAAGCGGAACGCACCGGAATTATGGCTATAAATTAAATTTAGAGATCCGCGATAAATCGCGGATCTACAAGAAAAATGTAGAGACGCGACTGGGCGTTCTACACCAGTAGAGGGCGGGCATACCATTTTCAAACCAGAACTCTACCCTTACAAGTTGAAAACCGCTATATTACCCTGGAAGGTGCCCTCAAACCTGAATTAGAGCCGGCTTCCCACTGAGCGAGGACATAACTGCCGGTTGCCGGTGGGAAAGGTTAGCTCACCGGCTCCCTCTGTAGCCCCACCGGCAACGCCCTCTGACAAATGTCACTCTATCCCCAGTGTTATAGGGTGGGTTCCGCTTGCGGAACGCACCTGCTGCTTGCTGTCGGGGTGAGTGTTGAGTTACAATAGCTGCATCCGTCAGCGAGACGGAGATGGCATGGGTGGGCGGAGCGTATTGGCCAAGCCAAAAATCATCCCATTCCTTCCAGTTGTTATCATGTCGGGTTAGGTAAATACATGTCTCAGGAAAGCGTTGCGAATCTTCCGCCTATCACAGTGTGGCGGGTAGAAAACCTAAGATTAACGGCTCTTCTCAGTCCATCTGCCCAGATTCCTCAACGAAATGTGTGGGCGAAGTTGGTGGGGTTTTCCCCAGATAGGAAGATTCAGTATCCGCCCCCGGGAGGATATCAGGAGAGAGGCGGGTTTCAAGACGGAAAATTATTTTTAAATGTCCAGCGGACTCGGCTCGACTGGGTATTCACACTTGCTGGCGAGCGAGAGCCAACTGTTCCTCTGTTTTCAAAAAAATCCTTTCCCGACTCACTCTCTTCTTTTCTTAAATTGATGCTTCCTTGGCTTGAGACGAGTCCGCCAATCCTGCGACTGGCTTTTGGCACCAGTTTGGTACAGCCTCTGGAAAATAAACAGGCTGTTTGCCAACAAATCGCCGCCTATCTTCCTTGGGCGCAACAATTGTATCTTGAGGATTGCTCTGATTTTTTGTATAAAATTAATCGCCCGAAAGAGTCAGCGTCAGGAATCAGCGGCATGAAGATAAACCGGCTCTCTCAGTGGTCGGCTATTACTTGGAAAGAGTTCTTACGCATACAGGAGAACGAGCTATTTGGGCTGGGGCAAAAGCGTCCGTCTCTGTCGTATTGGGCTGGCCGGTTGGAGTTAGATATAAACACAGCCCTGGATTTTGAAGATGAGATTCCAGGGAAGCAACTCGCTAAGCTATTTGAAGAGTTAGTTGAGATGGGGAAGGAAATTGCCAGAGAGGGAGATATTCGATGAGCCTATTTAGAAGAACGGATACCGCTGTTCCTAGCAGAATTAGATCCAGGTGGGAGGATGCCGGTGCAGCCGGAACAGCAATTGATTTTTTGACTGGCAAAAGGCTTCAAGACCTCTCCCAAGAAATGCACAATTTGTTGGAAGCTACAAAGGAAGAAGTCTTTGAAGACGGTATGGAGAGCGAGTTCTCGAAGCACCTTGTCTCTCTTGTGCAAAAATATGGCAGTGATCCCGTAGAGTTACTGATTTACCTGATCGCCTGTGAGAACATGAAGGCCGAAGTCGCAGCTGAAACTTTACGCTGTTTGGGTCGTACAGACCACCCAGAAACCTATCGCGAGCGGTTGTGGTTGCTTGAGAGAAGTCTCAAGTGCTCCTCAGCGACTGTGCGGGATGGTGGGGTTTTGGGTTTGGCTTCTTTGGACGATCCGCACGCTATACCTTACTTAAAGAGGGCTATAAAAAAGGAAAAGAATCTTGAGCTTCGCCAGCACATGGAGCGGGTGCTAGCACAATTAGAGAGGTTGCGTTAGTTTCCAGGATCTAGATATTGCGACAAACTTTTGCCCGCCTACGCGGGCTATTGGTCTAAGCGCTTTCGGGTTATATGCGTTATTTTGAATATGAGAGGGTTGCCGAAGAGGCGCACCTTTCCCAAGCTGAGCTGGCGTCCCTATCTCAAATTGCCCGACGGGAATTTCCCAAGGATGACATGATGTACGAGCTTCATCTAGTGCGGATATGTATGGCAATCAGGGATGGGTATATCACCCTGGAAAGTGCCCTCAAACCTGAATTAGAGCCGGCTTCCCACTGCTCAAGGACATAACTGCCGGTTGCCGGTGGGGGGGAGGAGATGGGCGGTCGCGCTCGTGCTGCGCTCCCGCCAGTGTCGCCAGGTGGCTGAAGGGAGGAGGTATGTGGTCGCACTCTAGTTGATTTTTAATTCAACACAAGGTAGACTGTATGTGGGCAGACTGCGTAAGTCCTCCCCTAGTTAGCGCGAGCAAAGATGGAACCACGCCAGTGTCAGGATTTTATTGACTGCATTTACAAGCGGAAGTCTCGGTGAATCAGACATTCTAGACCGTGAACCACTATTGGTTCATTTAGTGGGGCACCAGTAGGGCACTAATGTTACACTAAGATTATTCCACCACTAAACTATCAAGGATAAAGCTATGGCTACAGAGAATCCCCAGGTTGTAGGATATGTACCTCAGCCTGTTTATGAGCGTTTAATAGAGTTTAAGGACACTCATGGTCTTAAGTCAGTTTCCCAGGCTGTGACTGCTGTACTGGAGGAATATTTCCAGTTGGAACCAGCGTCAGGCAGACCTGAAGCAGACAGCACCAGGATAAGAGAACTCGAAAAAACTGTTACTGAACACACGGATCAGTTATTTGCGCTTTCTCATCAGTTATCAGCAGTTAGCCAGAGGCTGGAGCAAATAGAAACTGTCTCTAATGCCACAACAAAACGGGTTAAATCGCTGAAACCAATCCAACCATCGACAAAGCCGCACAATGCCATATACGGGCGCGGTGAAGCTGCCTCCATATATCCAGGTTGGGAACCGTCGGCCAATGTCACCTATGTTTTCAATCGATTTCACGCGCTGAACACGGATGAAGCAAGGGCTGCTTTTGCGGATAAGTGGATAGGTCTGTGCGCCCAAAGCCTTGATACAGCTTGGGTTGTCTGTTACCAGCTCCTGAGCGTAATTAAAGGAAAGGAGATGTACAAACTTCCACACTGGATGGAAGGTAACAAAACCTACGATTCATTCAAAGACTACTTTGAACACAGATTCAAACAGCCTTTCGATAAGTGGTTGAAACTTGAGATTGCTCACCAGTTTGTTGTGGAAACCTGTCCGGATATCCTAGAAGCACTGCTACATATAGGAAACAGTTCCTACCCCGATCGAAATGGCCGTGGCTGTTCCGAGCAGGCTCCGAAAGAGCAGCGTGTCGTGCCCAGCAAGCCGATAGCTGCGGAAGTAAGAGCAGAGCCATCTACCCAGTCTGCGACTAAATTACAAAGTGGGGATGAGTCACGAAGTACGAGCGCTACTGATTCAGCCAACAAGCTCGATCCATGTGACAATTTGGGAGACAGTACCAAGATTCAGCCGCTATCAGGTAAGGCGCTTAGTCAAAGATTAGGAGTGCCTACAAGCAGCTTCTGGAGATATACCAAGAAAAAGTCTGAGTCAGAGTTTGCCGAGTGGAGTCGCAGCAAAGATCCAGACGGCATTGGCTGGGTCTACTCAGCGGAGTCGAAGAAGTTTTTTCCGGTGGATTAGTCTATCTATCAGCCCCTCGGGCGACAGGGTGGCCCTCTGCGTACCTCGGCTCACCCCCGCCCCTCTGGTAATTACACAATTTAAAAGCTTTTCCAGCAAAGAGCCTTGTCGCCTGAGAAAAAATGTGCTAAGTTAGTTACACACTAACAATACAGAGTTGTGTATAATAATGAGTCAGGGAGAAAAGAGGCGGAGGGCAGCTAAACGTGCCTACGGGCAGAAGAAAGAACGAGTCAACGTGGCCTTGACCCCAGAGGTCGTGCAAAAGATTGACGAACTGGCTGAAGCTACGGCAACCAGCCGCAGTGAATTGATTGAGAAAACCTTCAGGCAATTACCGGTAGTCGCACCAGTGAAAGACCCAGGCAAGAAAAAAGTAGGAGTGGAGAAACCAACGTGGATGTCAATGCAACAGTGGCGAGAGCTACTGGCGCAGTATGACGGTGTGCCGCAATGCGCTCACACAAAGAAAACCGCCTATGAAGCCAAGCTGGTTGTTGACCATATCGTACCTCGATCTAAAGGCGGCAAAAACGAAGTCAGCAATTATCAATTCTTGTGTGAGGAGCAAAACCTCCGGAAGGGGGCGAAGCCGGATAAGTATTGGGCGCAGGAGTTCTACTACGACAAGGACTACGACCCTACCAAGTTCCGTTACGCTCAGCGTGACCTTGCTTACCTCAAAATCCTCACCCATGAACATCACTTCCAACGTCCTTGGGCCCAAATCAACCGGGTAGTGTACTTGCTGGCATGGATTACTGGAGCTGGTAAGACAATCTCTATCCATGCGGTTGGCTTTGCACTAAACCAAATTCTCAGAAAGGAGAAGGGTGTTGCTTACCCCAGAGTTGACCGCATTCTTGTTTTGGTAAAGGAGCAGGCTCTTCGGGATCAACTAGCTAAAGAACTGGCAGAGGATGTTGTCAACTATGGAATCTGTCGGACTCGCCCAGAAGTCGGTGTGGTCGAGAACAGTGGCCAGTTCGACCAAGACTATTGGCTTGAACAGCACGACATCGTGGTTTCCTGCCTGCAGCAGGTGTGGGAGCGGGATAATGGTATCTCTCGCGATAACATAGAGCAGATATTAGGCAAATTTGCTGTTATTTTATTCGACGAACCTCATTATGCTGTGGCTCAGGTGGCAGCTTTGGCAGAGCAAGCAACCAGAAGCCTTTGCTTTGGGCTGACCAGCACACCTATCAATGCCAAAGGTAATGTTTTAGAGTCCTATATACTGTTTTCCGAGTGCGGTTGGCGGGAAGTTTCTGAGCGACAGAAAAATCTCAAGTACCTGTCGGCGTCGGAAGAAGCAATCCAGAAGTCAAAGATTGTTGATTCTGTGGATGAAATCAATGCGCGATCTCATTTTTGTGGCAAGCGTACTGAAATAGAGGGAAGTCCCGACACGCCTGACTACAACACCCAGATAGAACCAGCTAAGAGTGTGGCTGAGAAGGTTGTGTCTTATGTGGTAGATGCTGACCGCTTGTGTGAAAAGGTATTTTCTGGAGAAATCACTCCAAAACCCGCACAACACAGAGATGCTAGTGAGGTTATACCCGATCTAATTTACCCGATGCACGCTATGATTTCTGTAAGGAGCAAGCATGATGCGGAAGTTATAGCAAAACATCTTAACGAAAAAATTTTCCAAAGCGACCCCCATCAATATCCGCCTCACCAAGGCTTCAGAGCCGAGGTGGTTTTCAGTGCGGGAGTGGATGAGGATGGCAAACCAGTCAAAGGGTACAAACTGGACACAGACCACCCCTGGTTGAAGTGCTGGCGAACCAAGAAGTTCAAAATGACTGGACGTGGTTGGGAACTTCCTGACAAGTGCGCTCGTTTTCTCATTGTTGTTGACATGGGACGCGAGGGAATCAATAATCCTTTTTGTGGTGTAGTAGGATTGGGTCGGAGAACCCAATCAATCATTGAAGTAATTCAACGCTTGATTGGCCGGCAAATTCGGTCATATATTGAACCATTTCTCGGTAAACTCAGGGTTCCACCGGCGCAGCTTGATACTATCAAGATATGGACTCATGACGCTTGGGACTACCCTAAAGCAGGAGATGCGCCGGACAACGCCACTGCGCAGCGCATACGAGACGGTCTTCACTTCTGCGAATATATGGATGAGTGGTTGGCTGGCCTAACGACGTTAGAAGACCTCATAGAAAACGGTAAAGAACTGCTCGCTCCGAAAACTGAGACAACAGACGAAGGCGTCTTAACGACTGAGGAAAAGTTAAAAATAGCGTTAGATATAGGCGCTTACCAACTCAAGGACAAGGAAATTCCCGAAGAGGAGATAATCACCGATTGTTGCGGTCAAAATTCCAAGAAGAGAGAACTAGCTAAGGACTGGATAGACTTGGTTCAGAAATCTCCAGAGAGTGCCAAGGCTCAACTGAAACAGAATATAACCCTTCGCAAACTGCACGTTATTGAGTATGAAAGGCCAAAAAACAATCCTAGCCTGACGGATTTGCGTTGGTTCTACGAAGTGCATAATTCTGGCAGTCTACCCCTGGTATAAATGCTGGAAAAACCTGATATTGATGACACAACGAAGGCAGCCTTGCGCTCTAATATGGAATTCACATACGCGCAATATATGGCCAAATTTCATTCTTTTGCTGGTCTTCCAAAAGTTACAGATTTTGAGAGAATTCGCAAACAGCTAGTAAATCAACTATACAGTCAGCTACGTTACAGCCCCTATAGCACCAGCAATGAAGGGAGTTTCATTGAGGGAGACTCAACAAAAATACAGCGTGCTGCTTATCAATCTATTGGCTATGCTGTCAAAACTGTACTGGGGTTAGAAAAAGCAGAAAAAGGCAGCGAACATGATGTGCCACAGTACCACGCGGCGCTGTCCGATCCAAGTGTTGTCAGAAACATTCTAGGTTATGCACGTCAGAAAGTCTTGGAAAAGTTTGCTCGACCACCTCTAGCCAAAAGCCTGCAAATCTCTGAGGTTGACCCAAAACCAGAAGTGGATTGAAGAGCCCTCGCCCTGAGCAGAAAACCACCGGCCCTCACCTATCCCCCACCCCATCTAAATCACCGGCTCTCAAGGCTGGGGGCCAAACCCCACCCTCACTCAAACCCCCCACCTCCCCCTGATTCTTCTTGTAGAGACGCGATTTCTCGCGTCTCTTCGGGTGTTGCACCCTTGCACGATGCCTGCCCTGTCATCGTTTCGGGGCAATCACGGCGGAATTGCCCCTACAGTTTCATCCTTTTGATGTGCAACGCCTCCCCTGGTGCCGCCTCCTCACTGGGCACCACCTTGAGCAGCCCTCGCCCTATCTGCTCTATCAGCTCCGAGCGGCTCAGGTTCATCTGAGCCGCCACTGCATCCAGCCCTCGGACTCCTGTCGGTGTCACCGTGATACATATCCTTCCCTTCACCTCATCCCAGATGTCAGGTTTTCCTCTTTTGCCCATAGTTGCCATTCCCTAAGGCTTGTGCTAGTATATATTAATCAAAATTTTGTGCAATCGCACTGCTCTTAACAGATGCGATTGCCGACTCTGCCTAATAAGGAGGCAAAGCATGAGTCAGTCTAATACAGCGCGAGCCAAGCGCACAGTTATCCAATTGGGGAATATCCTCTTGGAAGTCTTCCTCTTAGAGAATGGCCAGTACCGGCTGAGCCAGACCCAGGTAGCGGAAGCGGTAGGAAAAGGCGAGCTTAGCGTCCGTCAATTCTGCCGGTCAAATAGCCCGGAAGCCTTGCCCTACAAAGGTTATACGCCCGTCAAAATGGCTGTTGAGAAAGACCATCAAGGACGAGGAGGCACTCGTATCAACGCCATCCCTATTGACCTAGCTG
The DNA here is from genome assembly GCA_964546515.1 of uncultured Oscillatoria sp. Taxonomy (GTDB): domain Bacteria; phylum Cyanobacteriota; class Cyanobacteriia; order Cyanobacteriales; family Oscillatoriaceae; genus Oscillatoria. Next base: position 425 of record CAZJNL010000068.1, on the reverse strand, counting down.
CAGCTTATTGGACAAAGGAGGCCGTTGCGGGGAATGCGATAGCAGCTCGCCTTCTTGGAGCTTGTGCCGCTGAGTCCATCGAGCGCCGCGCGGATGCCCAGTTCGGCATTGACCGCCGCGAGGAGGAACGTAATCAACGCTTGCAGCTGAGGATCGAGGGCAAGATTATCCGCCGGGAGTTCACCGACGCCATCAAGGACTACATCGCTCGTCACCCAGAGCTATCGGACAACCGCAAGCAGTGGATGTACGTTAACGCCTCAGAGAAAATTAACCTGCTGCTGTTTGGCGCGAAAGCCAGCAAGCTGCGAGAACAGTACCAGTGCAAGAGTAGCGCAGCACTGCGGGAGGGGTACACAATCCGGCAGGCAGTGCGATTCGTTTAACCTAAAAGGCCAGTAATGGCCTGGGACGGTTAGCCTGGT
>CAZJNL010000067.1:0-11344 GCA_964546515.1 uncultured Oscillatoria sp. | reverse complement strand
CGGCGGTTTTTAATTGCAGCTGCCGGTGTCAGACACTTTCCAATTCAGCGATCGCGAGTACGCGCAGTTCCGTCACCCGGTTGAGCGTCACATCGTTAGTCAGAAAGGCTTCGCAGCCGGCTGCCAGTGCCACAGCAATCTGAAAAGCATCGGGCAGCAGTATATTATATCGCGCCCGTATTTCGCCTGCTTGTTGTGCTATGCTGTCGTTAATAAGCACGAAGGTGGTGTTGTTGCCGGCAACAATCACGTCAAGGAAGTCTTGCTGTAACTGTGTTTGTCCAAAACGAGAGGGATTAACCAAACACGAGCGACAAGGTAACAGGTGAGTGTACTGTGAGTGACAGCCATTAGCGAACCGTCCAGAATCCGAGCGAACACCACACTCACAATTGGCAAGTATTGTGGGTGTTGATCGACATAGTAGATGACTTGCCGTGTCCAGAAACAGGCGCGTCACACCCTCCAGACTTTCTTGAATGTGCACTGTTCCTTCCTCGCTTCAATTTCCAGTTCGGGAAACTCCCAGCGCCGCATGCGGCTGACATATTCCTGAGCGTCCATACCACCTATATGGTGGGGCGCTATTCCGCAAAGCTCAGTCCAATTGCGGCGCGGCTTGGGTGTAATCTCGCAGTGGCGCACTCTGTCCGCCAGGTGAGCGATGAGACGCAACTGCTCCTCGGGCGTCAGCGCATCTGCTTGTTTCATCAGCTGAAATAGTAAGTCCTGTGACATGGCGGTTAACTCCAGTAAAATTAATAGGGATACCGGCACACTGACTGGGCACAGGCGTCCAGCCTGTGCTACAATAGTTACCCGGTTAGTTTCGGCTGGCGTGCCGGTGCTGGGGTGAAAATGCCGGTGCGTCACAGACAAGGAACACCGATTAATCGGCGCGTGTTGCGGCCCCGGCGCTTTGCGCCGGTCTTGTAATGCCAGAAACCGGGTTTCTTTGAATGGGAGCAACTAAATTATGGCATTCTAACCCAAAGAAACCCGGTTTATTACCGCTTCATAAGAATACTTTAACGGCTAGAGCGCCGGCAATCGTGCGCTGCTAAATTTCAGCGATAGGTAACAGCAAATTTTCCTCAATCTCCTGCCGCCAAGCTGAAGTTACATGAGAAGCGCTATTCAGACATTACACCAGCAATTTATTGGCATTTATCTACTGCTGAAGGTGGCGTAACACTTTGGCTAATATCCGCTGGTGATTCAAACTTTGGCAAAGAGAACCTGGCGATTATAAATCGCGGCTATACTTGCCTTGCGTCCGCCTGCGCGGACTTTTAAAAAGTAGGGATGACGCTCCGCGTAACCATCCCTCTTCCTCTTTCTTCTTCCTTCTTGGCGGACCCATGCGTCTTGGCGGTTCATTAATAAGGTCAATCACCCAGACGTAATATTCCCTCGCCCCTACATAATTTGCAACAAATACCACTGATTCACAATCATCCGCCTCCATGATATCTTCCCCGGTATTCCTGAAAACACTGACCACCGGCACCCACCCATGAGTGACGAACAATTCGACCCAACCCAGAAACAGCAGAAGCGCCTGATGTCCCTCGACGTGTTTCGAGGCATCGCCATCGCCAGCATGATTCTCGTCAACAACCCCGGCAGCTGGGACTATATCTATCCCCCCCTGGAACACGCAGAGTGGCACGGCTGCACGCCCACAGACCTAGTATTCCCCTTTTTCCTGTTCATCGTCGGTGTGGCGATGTCCTTCTCTGTGCGCAAATACACGCCAGAAAACCGGCCCGCAGCAGCGGTTTACTGGCGCAGGATGCGCCGGTGCGCCCTTCTATTTGCCCTGGGGTTGCTGCTTGCCGGCACTTCCTTAACCCTCGACTGGCTGCTCAACGGCAAACCCCTGGACTTCGGCACTATCCGCATTCTGGGAGTGCTGCAGCGGATTAGCCTGTGCTACCTGCTCGCCAGTTTAGCAGTGCTGCACCTGCCGCGAAAAGGGCAGTGGGGGCTGGCGGTGCTGTTGCTGCTGGGATACTGGGGGGCGATGCAGCTGGTGCCCGTACCGGGTTACGGTGCCGGCAACTTCTCGCCCAAGGGGGAAGGCAGCCTGGTGGCTTATATAGACCGGCTCGTTCTGACGCCGGCGCACCTGCTCAAGCGCGACATCGGATTCGATCCAGAGGGGCTATTGAGCAGCCTACCGGCAGTCGTGACGGTTCTGATTGGCTACTTTGCCGGTGAGTGGCTGCGCGGGAGGAAGGCAGAAGCGGAAACAAGCATCCAACTGGCGCTTGCCGGTGTGAGCTGCCTAATTGTCGGGCATTTGTGGGGGTTTGTCTTCCCTATCAACAAGCAGCTGTGGACAAGTTCCTATACTGTGTTCACTGCCGGTTGGGCGCTGCTGTTGCTTGCCTGCTTGTATTATGCAATCGAGGTGCGCCGGTGGTGCCGGTGGGCGTGGCCACTTGAAGTCATGGGCTTGAACGCTATTTTCCTGTTTGTGGCTTCAGGAATGGTCGCCCGCATTTTGATTAAAACTCATGTCGGTGCGGGTGAGAACGCGCCGAGTGTTTATACTTGGATATACCAAAACCTTTTTGTGCCGGCAGCCGGTCAGATGAACGGTTCTCTGGCGTTTGCCCTGACTACGGTGTTGCTGTGGTGGTTGGTACTGTACGCCCTGTACCGTCGCCGGTGGTTTTTCAAACTTTAGATGGGGTGGTGCGCGTTCTGAGCAGCCACGGGGGCGGGCAGCCACGGGGGGCGGGCAGCCACGGGGGGCGGGCAGCCACGGGGGGCTTGCCCCTACACAGGTTCACCTCGTTCCTGGCTCAAGCTGGGAACGAGTATATCTGGTGGGCTGTTGCCTCCCTTTCCGATAGCAAGCAGATTCAAAGTGTAACAGCTTATTGTGGCTAATTAACGGGACTTGGCTTAGCACACTTTTGGATAAATGTCAAGTACCCCAGGTTGTAAATAGGGGTGGGGTGTGCTGGAGTGCACCTTACTGCTGTTTTGTGCGTTTAAAGGCGCTGGAGCAAGTTGGGACCGTGGGTGTCGGTGCCGCAGGTGGTTAACAAATTGCAGGTAGCGCTGAGTTCCAGCACCTGCTGGGTTTGCTTGGGGCTGGGGCACCAGGGGTTGGGGTTCTTGTAGGCGTAGTAAGCTTCCGCGCCGTCGATACCCAATTCGGCAGCTGCTGGGACTAGCTGAGTGGCTGATATGCGGTAGCGAGCGGGGTGAGCCAGAACCGCCAAACCACCGGCACTGTGAATGGCAGAAATGACAATGCCGGCGTGATAGTCAGTTCCTGCCGGTGCCTTGCCTTGCAGGTAGGGCTGCATGTGGGGGTGTTGTGGGTCGAAGGCATAGCCGAGAATGTGCACCTCACAGCCGAGCAGATCGGCGTTGATTTCAACACCGGTCCAGAGGTGGGGCAGCGGGGATGCTGCGACTGCTGGATCGCAAGCTCGCTTGCTGAACTTTTGCTGGTCGTCTAACCAGCGCTGAGCGACTTGGTAGCCGCCAACGCTGTGGTGATCGGTGATGGCCAGCCCTTTCAGGCCAATTGCGATCGCTTGCTCAATCAATTCTTCAGGCTTCAAATGGCCATCGGAGAAGGTTGTGTGCATGTGAAAGTTGTGCGAACGCGGACAGCTTTCAGCACCGATCGTCTGAAAGACTTGCTTTAGTGCTGGCATATTCTGTGCTGCCGGCTTGGGTGAACGAGAAACCCGAGCAAGATTGACCGCATTGACCGCCATAAGTGTCTGACCGAGGAATTTGTCTGTGTCTACTATATCGAAATATTTCTTAAAAGAGAGCGAGTGCGGGACTGGTGGCCTTTACCGAGGAGTTGTCCAGTCGGCCCGGCTAAAGGGTGCCAGCGTTTCGCCTCCACATGAAGTAGATTTTGCTTGCTGAACATTCTGGCTGTGGCAAAAGTTCCACTGCTGTGGCGAGGCAGTGCGGATCGGGATTGAGGCTGCCTGGAAGTGGCTGGGACAGCATTCCCGGATACAGACCGGCGGATTAATCTACCCTGACAGCGCCGGCAAGTTGGTTATGTTTTTGTAAATTAAGCATGTTTGTACAGCTAAATGGAATTGAAAATATAAGTTTTACTGGTAAATTCTCCTGGAAAGCAGGGGAGTGAGAGTGGAGTGTTGAGGTTTGTTGAGGAAGGAGGTGATTTTTTCCACTCATTACTCAACACTCTGCAACTCATCACTCATCACTCCGCTCCCGGTCCTGAGTTGCGGGCTTCCCAGGCCAGGTCTAAGAGGGCAGTCCAGCGCTTTTGCACCTGTTTGGGCGTGCACTGGAGGGCTTGGGCGATTTCTGGCTCGCTCGTTCCGGCGCGTTTGAGATCTAGCAGCTGGCGCTGTTGGGGGTTGAGCTTGCTGAGAAATGCTTGCCACTGCTTTTGTGGCATGCCCAAGTTTTGATCGAGGTCGGCACCCAACCACTGGTGCACCAGTTTCCAGTTGTGAGAGCGAGCGAACTTTTCGACGTGGTACTTGAACCGCTGTTGCAGGTAGTCCCGCTGGCGAGCCGACAGACCGAGGATTTCGTCAATCTCCTGAGCGGACATGTCTTGCAGTTTTAAGACCAGGTAATCAATGCAGCCTTTTTGGCCTTGGGCCTCCAGGTACTGTACCAGTTCGGAGATGACTCGATCGCGCAAGACGGCTTCAGCGGGGTCAACGGTATCGGCGACCATCTGCTCTCGCACCTGCTGGGCGGCGTGGGAGCGACTTTGGGCTTCTGCTTCCTCGCCTTTGGGGAACTCAACCGCCTGTTCAATATCGAGGACGGTTTCCGCCGGCTGGCCGTTGGCAAACCCTTGGGCCCGCAGTACAATCAGCTGTTGGGCACCCCGACCGGGCAAGCTGATGCGGCGCTTGGCGAAGTGTTCGGTAAACGCCATGTATTCTGCCAGTTCCAGGTGAGTGCGGGGGGTGTAGTTCTCAGGCAGTTGGTTTTCCCGCCGGAAGGCTCGCAGAGACTCCATGTAGAAGCCTTGCAGGAAGTCTTCAATCAGGTTGAACCGCGCTTGAAAGCCCAACCGCGAGCGCAGCGGGGCGATGTGCCGGTACACCATAGCGCTGAGGTTGCTGTGCAGTTCCACGCGCCCTTGTTTGGAGCCTAGATCGTAGTATTCCAGGCACTTTTGCATCCGGTGCCGCGCCAAGGCTAGCTGCCAGGAGCGAATTTGACCGGATTTTTGGATGCGAGCGCTTTTTTGGCAAATCCGCTCGATCTCTTTGGCAATCCGCATGGCGACATCCGGCACGCTCTTGGTTGATGATTGCAGCTTTTCGCGCAATTCTTTCTCCATTTGGTTGGCTAGCGCCTGGGTGTCCATTTCCGGTAAAGAACTGTGTTCAGATGGGTCTTCAGCTTGGCCATGCCGGTGGGCTTGGTTGCCGGCACCTGCGGGTTCTGGGTTGATGCCGAAGTTGTTGGAAGTTTGATAAAAAGAGTTTGCTAGTGGGGAGTTCATAGTTTTGCCTCTGGTGACGCACCGAACGTGACGTGCAGGAACTTGGGGTTCAGGGGAGGAAGCTGGGGTTGATGCCACCGGCTCGACCATCTCAACTTTCTACACTTTGAATTTAAGCGGCTGTAATTATCTCCAAGGGTTTGAGGTTGCTACTATCCATATCGTCCAATCGGGGCAAGTTGCCGGTGCGCTGGCTGGCTGGAAGCCGGCCCGAGCCGGAGGTGATGCGCCCCACTGGTTCACGATTGCGCAAACTCTTGCTGGATAAGCACTCCCCGCCTGGGTGACCTGCTGTTGCTGCCCGTATAGGGGTGAGGGGTGATACCCCTACCCTACTGACAGTTCCGAAACTGGTCGGCCCCCCTATGTGCCAGATTGAAAATTGGCACACGGCTGGAGTGGATTGAGTGAGGAAATTTCTGATATTTGCGCCGGACTGTTGGCTCAAGCCGGGAAGGTTTGTCCATTGAGCGGGGTGGGGCGAGTAAGGCTCTTGTGGGGGCGGGTTCACCGGAGAGGTGTGCCGGAAGGAACGGCTGTCTGTAAACTGGCCCCTGTAGCTGTAGCGGTCAAGAGGGCCTTCATTGCAAGCTTCAGACACCCAGTCTCTCTTCCGTTCGGTAATTCCGCCATCCGGACACCCTTGCAATCGCTCCTGTGAGACACCCTACTTGGCGAGCGCGTACCCGACGCGCTCGCCTTTCAACAGTGCGTTACCGAACAAAACTGAGGAAGCTTTGGAACTCTGTTGACCGCTGGCAGACGCTCCCCAAGGCTGGTGCACCTGGCGGCGGGGCTCACCGGCATTTGAGAGGACGCACCAGCCCCCGACATAATGCCACCGCTGCGACCCCAAGGCGCTGCACCACATGCCAAAATTGCTGTTCTGACAGGATGATTTATCCTCGGTCAGTGTTTCAGAGCATTAGAAAATATTATAATTAATAGTTTTGCACTCTTTTATGGTAAGGCAGAGGGCATGGGGTATGGGGCAGAGGGCATGGGGCATGGGGCATGGGGCATGGGGCATGGGGCATAGGATTAATGATCAACTTCTCTCCTGAAGACATCCCGGTTTCTCAACCCCCAAGCGCTCGCCCCCCGACAAGAAACCGGGTTTCTGCGACAATTGTTGCATCCTAACCGAGATTGTGCTAAGAAAGCCGGTTGCTGAAGCGCGACTGGAAAGAAACTACCCCTTATAACCCCTTTATATATTGCGCGAACGCCCGGAACATCCTGTAGAGATTGTCTTGCTTTTATATCAAGCAGCGCCGCGATAAAGATTGAAGCGCATTGAGTAAATCCGAAGGCGGCACTGTTACATTTTCTAGCAATTTCGCCAGGTTGACAGGCTCGCTTTCTTGCGCCAACCGGCACATCACTTGTTTTTCTATTTCCGATAACCGCTCCCACTGTTCCTGGAAAACATCCTTCAAATCTTCCGGCAACAAAATGGGATGATTGGGGAATATATCAGTCACGCCTAATCCCACCTCTTGAATCAGAGCTGCCACGCTTTTTAACCATAACGGGTTTCCTTGGTAGCCGTCAAGGAGTGCTGACTCGTTCTGGATGTTCGCCAACCCGTAATCCCTCAAAATTGCCCGACCGGCTTCCCTATCCACCCCAGCGAGTTGTAAAATCTTAATCGGAGTAGTTTGGCTGTTCTCTTTCGCCACTTCTCGCGGGAGTTCCCACCCGATTAACACAAAGCAACTTTGATGGTAGAATTTTTCTACTTGTTGGAAGAAGGAGCGATAGTCTTCATAGCCGGCTTTGTACTTCCCCGCTAGTTCGCCGCTACTGAAAAGGTGGTGAGCGTCATCTAATACGACTAAACAGCGATATTTTTGTAAAGACTGAATCAGAGGTAATGGCCCAGATTTACTTTTGGGTGTGTCGGGTTTTTCTGAAGGTGAAAAAAAGTGGTGTAGACGCTCTTGAAATTCAGCTGGTTTCGGGGATTCCTCTAGACTGCACCAAATAACGCACTCAAACTCATCTTTTATTTGCTGTACGAGTTTCACGGCTAATGTGGTTTTGCCGATTCCGCTGATGCCGGTGAGGGCTATAAGGCGAGAGCGTTGCTGTAAAATCCAGTTTGTCAGGGTTTCCAGTTCGCCTGTGCGTCCATAAAAAGCACCCAATTCCGGCATCTCACTTAAATCTTGATGTATGGTGGGTTGTTGGGAGTTGGATGTTTGTTCGGTTGGCCGGTTTGTGTTTGGGACATTGGGTGAGTGTGGCGTGTCTCCACAGATGTTAAAGATATTGTTTACCCGTGAAAAGTTTAAAACATTAGCATTAGAGCTTTGCAACCTCTCCATTGCAGAGCGAAAATTAGATTTGTGAACTTTTTCTCCCAACTCATCTGAAAGGAGCTGCCATAATTTCATTGCTACTTCTCTAACACGAGCCTCAGAGCGACTAACCTCCTTGGCAATTTCTTTGTAGTCCTCGTCTTCCCACGTCCCGCGTATAATCGTCTCTTGCAAGTCATTGAGGTGCTTGCCTGTTTTCGCAAATACAAGTTCGTCGGCGAGTTCTAACACTTCCTTAAGGTTCATACAGCCGGGTAGATGTCAAGGTTTGTCGTATTGTACCACACATTTTCCAACATTTTCCAACATTTTCCAACATTTTCCAACATTTCCCAACATTTCCCAACATTTCCCAACATTTCCCGACATTTCCCGACATTTCCAGACGCTCCAGCTAGCCATCAACGGCAAAAGTCCCGAAAAATACCATACTTTTTGCAAGCCCAAAAAGAAGACATAAGTGCTAATCTATATGCAATGTAAGTTGACTGCTTTGGAAATGTTGAGGGAAATTACGCCATGTCAGTAAAAAAGAAAATAGTGGGGATAGGGCTACTAGCGTTACTGTCTTTCGCCCCAATATTATTTGCCTCCAGTGGGCTAGCAGAAGAGTGTCGTAAAGATGCATGCAATGGTGGCGATACGTTTACAAATGGATGGGACAGAGATGCGTATAGATTTACCCAGAGAGTAGGTTCTTACTGGGACTGGGGCGATAAGCAAAAAGCCTGCACATCGTCTGTCATGGAGAACCGGGATGCTTGCACCTTGGAAAAACTTATACTTTCTAGTTTACCTTACTTGCCATGATTAAGTTAATAACTGCTACAGCATTTGCTGTTGTCATTGAATGTTCGACCTTATTTACTTCGTCAACCTATGCTGGTGAAATACGAAACCTATCCAGCAACCAGGAAAGTCAATCATCTGTTTTGATAGCTCAGAATAATCGCATCCCTGTCTATTACGGTATGTCTGATTGGGGGAAACCAGTCTACATTGCAATTGCCAATGGTACAGTTTACGCATGGACTTCGCAAGGATGGTCAGAGACAGGGTTACTTGCTTATGGTTCAGTGTTTGAGAAAATGATGCGTCGTTTCAGGTTTGTTGGCTACCTACGATGAATAGGATCACTCTTCCTGTTAGTTTGGTTTAACCAAGGACAGTCAAAGGGGCTAAAGCCCCCTTTCTAGCCCCCCGCAACCAAGAAACCGGGTTTCTTAAATAACTTTTGCATCTCAACCGAGATAACTGTGAAGAAACCCGGTTTCTCACCCCTAGGCGACGCACCCCACCCCAAAACAGCGAGCGTTCGCACTTCCCACCACCCCCAAACCGTGCGGTGCTGGAGAAAGTGCGTTCGCCCTTTTCCGTTTGTCGGTTTGATGCCCATTTCCCACATACTTGCCCTGTCCGCCTGTGAAACCGGCACCCCCAATATTCGCACCGGCAGCCATAAGTATATCACCACTATAGCGGTATTTTTATTTGCCGGCTCTCGGAATGTGTTGGGAACGTTATGGGCGGTGAATCATATCTCGTCGGCGGCGATTTTTATGATTCGCTTTTATGAAACCCTCCAGGAGGAAAAGCACCCGCCGGTGGCGTTGGCGCTGAAGCAAACCCAGGAGTGGATGCGGGAAGCGCCGGTGGCGGAGTTGTTAGAGTGAATTGGGGGATGCCGGTTGATCAGTGAGGGAAGCCGGCAGGAAATGTGCTACGATCCAAGGAAAAGGGGCTAAAGCCCAACTACGAACCTTATAATCGCCCTATTATTGGGCGGGGTTTTGCGCGGGTGGACAGGAAAAGGGGCTAAAGCCCAACTACGAACCTTATTAAAGGGAGTAGTTATCACCACCGCCGACGATCCCGATTTTGAGGCGAAAATTGAAGCAGCAGTTTTGCGACGCCCCACGCGAAAGAAACCGGGTTTCTGCGATAACTTTTGCATCCTAACCGAGAGATTTGTTCAGAAATCCGGTTTCTGGCCCCCGCAACCAAGAAACCGGCTTTCTGCGACAACTTTTGCATCCTAACCGAAAGATTGGTTCAGAAACCCGGTTTCTCAACCCCCCGCAACAAGAAACCCGGTTTCTCGCTCACCCTAACTGCTGACTGCAGCAGCGATACCCGCCACCGCTTCCCATCCCAATCCTTGCCGGACTATGGCCAACTCAGGGCCGGTAAAATCTAAAATGGTTGACACCTGGTATCCCGCCTCCTGGCCATTGTCCACAATCAGATCCACTAACTTGTCCAGCCGGTCAAACAGCTCCGCCTTACCGGCAGGTTTCTTGGGTTCCGCCCCGTCGGGCGTCTCTTCCTCGCTCAGCAAGTGAGCTGATGTGGAAATAATCGGATTCCCCAGCGCCTGCAACAGCGACTGGCACACGGGATGATCCGGGACGCGAATCCCAGTCGTTTTCCGTTTGGGGTTCATCACCAGCTTGGGCACTAACTTGGTTGCCGGCAAGACGAACGTGTATGTCCCTGGAATCAGGCGCTTCATAATCCGGTACGCTGAATCAGTCACCACAGCGTAGTGCGCCACGTTGGACAGGGAGGGGCACAGAAACGTCAGGGGCTTTTCGTTGGACAGCCGCTTGATGTGCCTGACGCGCTCCAGCGCTGATTTGGCGTTCAGATCGCAGCCAATCGCGTACACTGTATCCGTAGGATATAGCATTACCGCTCCATTCTGGAGCGCGTCCTTAATTTCCTCGATCCTGCGTGCTTGGGGGGTCTGCGGGTGGATTTCGTAAACAGTAGCCATTGGATTTTATATTTTAGATTTCACTCTTAGCATTCCATATAAAATCTAAAATCTAAAATCTAAAACCGCCAATGAAAAAGATAGCTTACCTTGACTGTCCCACCGGAATCGCCGGTGATATGTGCCTGGGTGCCCTGGTGAGCGCCGGCGTTCCGCTAGATTACTTAATCGAAAACCTGAACCGTCTGGGCATTTCCCAGGAGTGCGAGTTACGGGCTGAACTGGTTGATCGCAACGGTCAGCAGGCAACTAAAGTGTATGTGGACTTAAAAAAGATGGTAGCACAGGTGTCCCGCCTGTCAAGAGCCGGCGAGCTGGAACCGGGGGAACCTTTGGAAGCGCCTACCTTTGACCAACACCGCCACGAACACGAACACCACCCCGAACACGAACACCACCCCGAACACGAACACCACCACGAGCACGAAAACCACTCCCACGATCACACCCGCCACTTGCCAGAAATTGAGGGCATGATTGTGGCGGCGGGGCTGCCGGCTAGGGTTGAGGCTTGGAGTCGGGCGGTGTTTCGCACGCTGGCTGAGGCGGAAGGGGCGGTGCACGGGATTGCGCCAGAGAAGGTGCATTTCCACGAGGTGGGGGCGACGGATGCGATTGTGGATATTGTGGGGACTTGTCTGGGGCTGGACTGGCTGGGCATTGAGGAGCTGTACTGTTCGGCAATGCCTACAGGCGGCGGTACGGTTTGGGCGGCGCACGGGCGTATGCCGGTGCCCACACCGGCTGTGCTGAAGT
>CAZJNL010000066.1:0-11396 GCA_964546515.1 uncultured Oscillatoria sp. | reverse complement strand
AGCGGTTTTTTATCGAGCGCAGCAGCCGGTGGCTGGCGAAACGGTCGCCTTCAAAGAACAGCACCGTATCTACAAGGTGTTCGAGAACTCTCGGGCCGGCGATCGCGCCTTCTTTGGTGACGTGCCCTACAATAAAAAGGGTGATATTCTCTCGCTTGGCCACCTGCATGAGGGCCGATGTGCATTCCCGCACCTGGGCCACCGAGCCGGGAGCCGATGTCAGGGAGGGAAAGTAGATGGTCTGGATACTGTCAATCACCGCCAGATTGGGTTTGAGCGATTCCAGCTCGCGGAGGATTTCTTCGAGGTCTGTTGCGGGTAGCAGGTAGAAATGGGATTCACAGTTGAGAGTTTTGAGTTTGGAATTGGGGGTTTGGGAGCTGGAGGAATCTTGTTTGGCTGTTAGTTGCTGGATTGGGGATTGAGTGTTTTCCTCTCCTTTGCTTTCTGGCAAGAGCTCAATGCTGGGCGCATCCGGGCCATCAGCAGCTGCTCTGTCAGCTCGCAAGCGCCCGGCTCGCATTTTCACCTGCTGTCCCGACTCTTCCCCACTAACATAGAGGATGCGGGAGTGGTAAGACAGCTGATTGGCCACCTGGAGCAGCAGGGTCGATTTGCCAATTCCCGGCTCCCCGCCTATGAGCACCAAGGAGCCGGGAACGATGCCGCCGCCGAGCACCCGATCGAGTTCCCCAAAGCCAGAGGAGCATCGAGACACTGCAGCGTCGGCAATTTGGGATAATTTCAGTGACGATCTCGGCTGACCGGCAGCTTTGTCTGGCGTTCGCCCGTGTTCCTTGATCCAGGAACTGCCGTTCAAACTTGGCCTGGGCGAGTTGCCGGCGGGCGCAATTACTTGCTCAAGCAAGGTGTTCCACTGGTTGCACGAGGAACATTTGCCAAAGTATTGCGGGAACTCCGCCCCGCAAGAGCTGCAAATATAGTGAGTTCGAGGCTTAGGCATTCGTTTAGATGTTAAAGACCCTGAATTGAACAGAGAAATATTAAAAAAGCCTGAAGTCTGCTGGGCGGTGAGTATTTATGCGCTATCTAGAGTTGGGAATGTGAGATAATTCCAATGATAGAGTAGAAAAAATTAATGCTGAGAAATCCAACTTAAGGAGCGTTGTGAGTGCGATGGAAAACCACAAAGAGAAGATACTGGTAGTTGATGACGAAGCTTCTATCCGTCGGATTCTGGAAACGCGCCTGTCCATGATTGGCTACGATGTGGTGACGGCGGCTGACGGCGAGGAGGCTTTAGAAACCTTTCGCAGCGCCACTCCTGACTTGGTGGTTCTGGATGTGATGATGCCGAAGCTGGATGGCTACGGCGTCTGTCAGGAGTTGCGCAAAGAATCTGATGTCCCCATCATCATGCTAACAGCCCTCGGAGATGTGGCAGACCGGATCACCGGCTTGGAGTTGGGCGCGGATGACTATGTGGTCAAGCCGTTTTCTCCCAAGGAACTGGAAGCCCGCATCCGCTCTGTGCTGCGCCGCGTGGAGAAAACGGGCGCAACAGGGATTCCCAGCTCTGGGGTGATTTATGTGGCCAATCTGCGGATTGACACCAACAAGCGCCAAGTCTACAAGGGGGATGAGCGGATTCGCCTCACCGGCATGGAGTTCAGTCTCCTGGAACTGTTGGTCAGCCGCTCTGGAGAGCCTTTCTCCCGTTCGGAGATTTTGCAGGAGGTGTGGGGGTACACGCCAGAACGCCATGTGGACACGCGGGTGGTGGATGTCCACATCTCGCGCCTGAGAGCTAAGTTAGAAGATGACCCCAGCAATCCGGAGCTGATTCTCACGGCTCGGGGCACCGGCTATCTGTTCCAAAGAATTATTGAGCCGGGAGACGATTGAAAGGGTAAACGGTTTTGAGTGAACGGTGAAGGGTGAACGCTTAGGCTGAATATGGCTAAACCAGACCAAAATCAAGTGCTGCGCCGGCTGCCAATTGTTGTCGGCTCTCTGGCGGGCGTGCTGTTGCTAATTAATCGCTTTCTGGCAGCCGAGCTGACTGATTCCCAAGCTCGCTCGGATGGGCTGGGTGTGATTTTAAGTGCGCTGCTGATTTTGACGGGTTTGCTGTGGCAGCAGGTGCAGCCGCGCTCGCCATTAGCCGTTGAACTTAAGGGTGAGGAGGGGTTTGAACTGGCTCCAGATTTGCCCTTGCCGGTGAAAACTGAACTGGCTTGGGCTAGCATGCTTTTGCTGACGAATACGGTGACTCGCTCGCTTGTGGTTTGGTATGGGGGACGAGTGCTGTTGCGCCGGGGAATTTTGGGCGTCAGCCGGGAGGTGAAACCGGGAGCGATTTTGCAGCGGGTTATACAGAAACAAAAGCCGGTTTATTTGGTAGATTTAAAGGTTTATCCCGGGCGCATCGAGTTTGACTATTTGCCAGAAAATACCCAGGGTGTTATCTGCCAGCCGATTGGCAGTCGAGGTGTTCTGATTTTGGGCGCGAATGCCCCTCGCAGTTATACTAAGCAAGATGAAAACTGGGTGGAGGGGATTGCTGACAAACTCGACAATACTCTCAGCCAGTATTTGCCCTCAGAAGTGACGGGTGAGGGGTGAGGGGTTGGTTGCTCTCGTTCCCTGGGCGATCCGCTCGGTTCGCCCCAGAGCGCCTGGGAGCTAGGAGCGGAAATTAAGCCGCGACAGCTCAAGTGTGACGCTGACTGCTGGTTGTTATTTTAAAAATAAAGTATTTTAAATTGCATAATTTACCCGTTATTTATGGAGTTAGTCATCTTCACCGGCTTGCAGGCTTCTGGAAAAAGTACGTTTTTCCGCAACTATTTCGCGGCCACACACGAGCTAGTCAGCAAGGATTTGTTTCGCAACAACAAGAACCCCTCCAGAAGGCAGGCGCAGCTGATTGAAGCCGCTCTTCAGGCGGGGCGATCGGTTGTGGTGGAGAATACGAACCCCACCGTTGAGTCGCGCCAGTCTGTCATAGAAATAGGCCGCAAGTACGGCGCTGAGATTGCCGGTTATTATTTTGAATCGCAAGTGAAAAGTTGCCTGGATCGCAACCGGCAGCGCTTGGGAAAAGCCCGAGTGCCAGATGTGGCGATTTACGCAACAATAAAGAAATTAGTGCGCCCTTCTTGCGCAGAAGGATTCGACAAGCTTTTCTATGTCCGGATTGCTGGGAATTCGGCTTTTGAGGTTGGGACTCAGGCTGAAAATGAGGTGGCTGATGGATAGCAATGTCTTTGAAAAACAAATGCGATCGCTGGAGTATTTCCACAACCTGAGTCTGCTGCCCGGATGCTGGCCGGTGATTAGAGTGGACGGGCGCGGGTTCTCGCGGTTCACTCAGGTGTCAGGATTCGAGAAGCCGTTTGACCGGCGCTTTCACGAACTGATGGTGCGAACCGCTCAGGTGCTTCTGGAAGAAATGCAAGCTATTTACGCTTATACAGAAAGCGATGAAATTTCTCTGCTGTTTCGTCCGGACTGGGATTTTTTTGACCGCCGGTGGGAAAAGATTGTGTCTGTTTCGGCTAGTATTGCCACTGCGACATGGCAGCATCTCACTTTAGCCAATCTACCACAGGCCCTTTTATTTCTCCCCCTCTCCCCAAAGTGCGGGCGGTGAGGGGGGTGAGGGGATGACAAAAGTGAGATGCACCACTGCGACCGCACGCCTGTCAAACTCTAGTCAATTTCGACAGCCGTGTCTGGCTGGGTGCGGATAAGTCTCAGGTGGTGGATTACTTTCGCGCTTCGGCAGGCGGATGCCACCCGCTGCGCGTTGAATGGCTGGTGTTACTGGACGCTGCGCAAGAGCGGTAAAAGTGTTGAGGAGGCGACCGCTCTGCTTGAGGGGCAGTCGGTGGCATTTAAAAATGAGTTGCTGTTTCAGCAAGGGATTAATTTCAATGATTTGCCGGCTTGGCAGCGCCGAGGAGTGGGCTTGTACTGGGAAGTGTACGAGAAACAAGGCTACAACCCGATTGAAAATAAAGCGGTTGTGACTGAGCGACGCCGGATTAAGGTGGATGAGGAGTTGCCGGCGATCGATGCTTATGGGGAGTTTATCTTTCGCCCGATCGATGCTGAGCCAATGGGACGGCAAAATAGGGGCGGTTGAGGTTGAATTCAGGAGCGATTTCCTGATGGTTAACCCGCTGACATCAAAGAACATCAAGAAACCTGGTTTCTTAAAGTTTCCTGGTTTCTGAGGGGTGTGCTGAGGAGGCCCCTACTATACAATAATAATGTCCCCGGAATTGAGGTTAAAATTTCTGATGATTCTCTATTGGGTGCTGGTTGTTATGATGCTCGTCGGGGTGGTGGGGGCTGTTCTGGCATTCCGGGTGCCAGCTTGATTGTGGGGGCGATTGCCATCTGGGGAGTCGCTCACGGTTTTAGCGGTTTGGGTAGGCCACTGGGAACGGCGGTTGCGGTTTTGCTGCTCAGCGTGGGGATTGATTTTCAGGCCACCTACTGGGGGGCAAAACAGGCCGGTGCTAGCAAGTGGGGGCAGATTGGTGCCATAGTGGGCTTGGTGGTGGGATTTTTGGGCCTGCTGCGGGCGCTGCCTCAGGCCCCTGCTGGGGATTCTGCTGGGGCCGCTGCTGGGAGCGATTGTCGGAGAGTACCTGTACCGGCGAGACTGGAAGGTGGCGCTGAAAGCCGGTGTGGGGATTGCGCTGGGAACGGTTGTGGGAAATTTGATTCAGGGGGTGTTGGCGATTGCGACAGTGGCTGTTTTCCTGTGGGCGACGCAAGCAGGCGGTGCTGGGGGGGGTAGGTGGCCCTATTAACGCGCACTTGCGGGCCAAACCCAACCGCACCGGCACCGGGTTGATATAATTGGAGATTCTAGCCACCTGAGCGGACTCGCTACAATGGTCTGTGATCGGTTCAATCCCGCAGTCTGGGCTTCGGGCCTGCGAACTAAGGGTGGACAGGTGAGAGTGGGCCGGAATGGCAAAATGGGAGCCACCATGAATCAGAAGGAAATTGCAGCGCTGGGAGCTTCACTGCACCTCATCGATCCGAAGCTATTAAAACCCGAAAAAGATGGCCACAAAAAGCGAATGTGGTATCAAGGAGAGGAGCCTTATTTTGATGTATTTTTTGAATTGAAAGATGGCAAGATGGTCTGGTTTCAGTTGACTTTTCGCGGGAAATGTGTTTCATGGAACCAGCAACAGGAGCGCCTGCAAACAGGGAGAACGAATGAATTAATGGTTGGGGATGTCAGCTACTATTCCGCTAGCAAGCTTCTCTTGAACGACAGCAGCCCGGATCGGGAGTTCATTGAATTTGCTCGCTCAATTCTGCAAAGCCGCGCTGGGGAACCAGTGTTTGATAAGGCACTGGCGCTTTTTGAGAGCGCGAATTAAAGCGCGAATTAGAGAATTTAGGACAACCGCCACAGGGTTCGAGTGCTGCGCCCACCGGCTTTTCAGGTGGCCATTGCGCCTCAAGGAGCGCCGGCTTTTTTTCAGGAAGTTTCGCTTTCGGCACGCCGGTGTGATATATTGCCAAGGCGGAGGCTTCCCCTGCCTCCAGTCCAGTGGGCTGCAGTTTTGCTCGAGACAGCCGGCGGGCACAGTTCGTTGTGACGCGCTGCGCGTTGTGGTATTCTAGAATGTTGAATCGATTCAGCGGTCAACTCACTGACGGCCAAGATGCAAAGGGTTGGCTGAGATTTGGTTATCCCTGTGCGGAGCCTGTGGTCTAGCCGATTTTTAACAAAAAAATTAGATTCCCCCGCTCGAATGCGTCAAAATCCTGATATTCTTAAGAGCGATACTAAGCCGGCACTCCGTTCTGTGCCGGTGGGGGCAAAATACCCAGGCCGCCCACAAGCCGTCCTATTTTAACAATGTTCTAGGGCGAGCGGGCTGGATTTGACGCGCAATCTGCGTCAAAAGGGTATAATGCTAAATCGGTTCGTACATATCAGGTAAAATGACACAGGCCAAAGTTACTTTTTCCAAAAAGCTCGGTTTCCGAAAAGAACTCAACCGGCGAGTGGAGGCTTATTTTGAGAATGAGGGCCTATCTCAAAGAGATAATCCTCAGATGTACCTGAAGACCGCAATTATTTGCGCGTGGGTGATTTCATCTTGGATGTTTGTTCTCTTCGTACCGGCGGCTGTGCCGGTGAAGCTGCTTGGCTGTGTGATTCTAGCCCTGGGGATTGCCGCCTTCTCCTTTAATGTTGGGCATGATGCGAATCACGGCGGTTATTCTTCTAACCCGCGCGTCAATCGTCTGTTGGGGTTAACTTACGACTTCATAGGACTTTCAAGTTATTTGTGGAGATATCGTCACAACGTCCTTCACCACACTTACACAAATATCTTGGGCCATGATGTGGAAATACATGGGGACGGTCTGGTGCGGATGTCGCCCACCCAAGAACACCACTGGTTTCACCGCTTCCAGCACATTTACACCTGGTTTATCTACTTCATCATTCCTTTCTATTGGTCTGTCTATGATGTTTATTTGATTTTAATCAAAGGCAAATATCACGAGCATACCATCCCCACACCCAAAACCTCCGAGCTGATAACCCTGTTGGGAGTTAAGGTTCTTTGGGTGGGCTACGTCATAGGTCTTCCTTTAGCAATTGGCTACACTCCGCTGCAGGTACTGCTGGGTGTTTCGCTAACGTACATGACCTATGGTTTTGCGATCTGTGTCATTTTTATGCTGGCCCATGTGGTGGAAACAGCCGAGTTTTTAACACCCGACCCTGTTTCGCACGCCATTGATGACGAGTGGGCGATTTGTCAAGTGCGGACAACCGTTGATTTTGCTACGGATAGCCCATTTTTCAACTGGTATCTGGGGGGGCTGAACCATCAAGTCACCCACCACCTTTTCCCGCACATCTGTCACGTTCACTATCCGAAAATCGGTAAAATTGTCCGAGAAGTTTGCGAAGAATTCGGTGTTGAGTATAAGGTGTATCCCACCTTTACAGGGGCGATCGCTTCTAATTATCGCTGGTTGAAAGCAATGGGATGTTCGCCTAACACACAACTAGCTGAAGCTAAATAAACCGTGGGTTGCCGGTGGCGGCAAACCTTGCTCTGGCTCGGGTCAAGGAAGATTTGTCCCCAGCCAGGCAGGCTGCAGGGGAGGGTGCCCGAAGAGGTACGCGCCCCTTGCAGCCCAACCGGCACCAGGCGTTCCTAGGGTTTGGATTGGGGCTGTTGCTTAGAAAGCGCCAGCATTAAATTCGACTGACCGACTTCAAACTGGTAGCCAATGCCGAAATCCAGCGGCTTAATGCTTTTATCGCTTTGATAAATCTTCCTCAATTCAGGCTGTTCCCTGACACTGAACACAGGGATCGGGCGTGTGTAGTTGCCGTAAAACTTCAAGTCCCACTTGGAGGAGTCAAAATAGCTGACCGGCATTCCGGAATCATCCTGCAGCAGGCTGCTGCTTTGCTCAAGAATCAGATCCCGGATGTTGGAAAAATTATCGCGGTACATCAGGTAGGATGCCGCCTTCAGGTAAGTAATCGGTCTTGGGAATTGTTTGACAAAGGCATTGAATTCCGGAGTTTTCTGTAAAGCCTCATTCGATAAATCGACAGAGAAATAATACAGCGTGCGCGGCTGGGATTCTCCTGCAGGCAGAAATGAAATCTTCACCCCCGGAATCAACTTTTGAGCCGAATCGTCCTTTTGAGCCGCATCTACCACCTGGATCTTGCCGGTCTTGTCCAGCCTGATGTGCTGCGCGTCCAGTATCTTATTATTGGTGCGGGCCAGGAAGACGAACAAAATAGGCATAACGCCTTTTTCCGCCAAATCTTCCTTCATATCATTGGTGCGGAAAAAGCTCAATTGCAGGATAGCGTAGAGAGCTGTGTCGATCGACCGCAACTTTTTATCCATTTGCTCCGCTGGGATTTTCTGAAGATCGGGTATGTCTCCCACCGGCTCCAAACCTGCCATAATATACTCACTGCCTTTCGGGAAAAACGAATAGGCATACAAAAAGTCTGGCCCGCTAAACGGATAGAATATGGGGGCAGAAGACTGATTGAGCGACTTCAGTTCCGCGTCCGACCACTGTCGGATTTTGGACAGCTGTTGAGCTTCCAGTTTCTCCCACGCATTCTCAAGGTAAGACGCATGATCGCTCCAGGCTCTGCTGTTTTGCTTTGAAGCCAGCGGACTGGCGGCATCCACCTTAATGCCGGCGATAAACTTGGCCGAATCCGTCAATTTTGCGGACTTCTGCTCATCGAATTGAGGAGCGGATTTTTGAGAATCTTGAGCAGCGCCTGCCTGCTTGTCGGTTTTCAGTGCGGACTGCCCCAGATTGCCAGTTGCGCTGCTGCCTGGGACAGAACTTTCTGTCCCTAGCTTAGTGTTATTAGTGCAGGACTGGACAAAAAACACAGCCGGAATCGCAGCCAGGAGTAAATACGGGAGTTTTTTTCTGTTCATGGCGTAGGTTCAAATTAATTCTTGCTGGAAATTTTAGGAGCCTAGTCAACAAGTCGCTGCTTGTCAGCAAAGAAGTAAACCGGCAGACCGAGAGCGATTGTCCCCAATCCCGCCAGTGATTCCACAGGTTTGCCGGTGAAAATAAATACCAGCATCCAGAGACTGATAGCCAGAAAAACGAGCGGCGTCACCGGATACCCCCATGTTTTATAGGGTCTGGGAAAGTCAGGATACCTGAACCTGTGGACAAATACCCCTAAAACCGTGAGGAAAGAAGACAGGGTAAGGGTGAACCCGAGATAGGTGATAACCGACTCAAAAGTGGACGTAATAACCAGGACTACTACGATGGCCAGCTGGGCCAGTATGGCATAATAAGGAATGCCCTTTGCATTGGTTCTTGCCAGCAGTTTAAAGAAGGGGATATCCTCGCCGATTACCTGCGTCACTCTCGGGCCGGCCCAAACCATCGAGCTGATGGCAGAGACAAGTCCGAGGGAGATAAGCAAGCTCATAACCTTACCGCCTAAATCTCCGAAAATCTGTGTGGCGGCTACAGCCCCTACCTCCACTTTTCCTGCCAGCTGCTCGATCGGAGTGGTGTACAGAAAAATAAAGTTGAGCAGCAGGTATAGCGTCAGGACAATTAAAGTCCCCGCCAATAAAGAGCGGGGCACATTTTTTTCAGGCTCTTTCACCTCACTGGCAATGTAGATAGAAGCATTCCAGCCGGAATAGGCATACATCACAAATACCAGGGAAATGGCAAAGGGAGAACTGAAAATCAGGTTGAGATCGACCTTCGCAGGCAGAAAGTTGATATCCTGGGGGTGGCCAAGCAAAAATCCGCAAACAATTAGGGTGACGATCAGCAGGACTTTCAATAGGGTGAAGCTATTTTGAAAGTAACTTCCCAGTTTGACATCCCGCGTGTGAATGAGCGAAACCCCTATTACCACCGTCAAGGCGATCGCCGTCGGGGGAAAGAATGGGAAGACTTGCGAAAAGTACTTCTCCAAAGCCATCGCCGCTGCGGCGATGGGTGCGGCAAAGCCTACTGTAGCAGAAAGCCATCCGGAAAGGAAGCCGACTGCCGGATGGTAAATCTTGGACAGATAGTGAAACTCACCGCCGGAGCGGGGCATCACTGCTGCGAGTTCGCCGTAGGAGAGGGCACCGCAAATAGCCAGGATACCCCCGACCAGCCACAAGCAGAGTAAGGCAAAGCCGGATTTAATATCCATAGCCTGGAAGCCCAGACTGGTGAAGACGCCCGTTCCGATCATGTTGGCTACCACAATGCTGATAGCGGTGAACAGGCTAATAAGAGGTTTGTCTTGATTCTGGTTTGAATTCACGCGCTTTAAGGAATTTAGTTTCCGTTCAACAGCTCTCCCCAGCGGGCGGGGATTGTATTCAATTCAACCTAGCAATGTTCCACCCGGATGGTTTTTATTCAACTGGGTTCCCCAGGAATCCGGCTTGCCTTAATTATTTAAACTCATATCAGGTTCGCTGTCCAGCCGTCTGGGCGGGTGCGGTTGGCTAAGGCATACCCGTGTGAAACCGCCAAATTGGCGCTTTGAGGGCAAAAACAGGGGAGTTAGGGGGCATCGGCATAGGGTCTTGGATAGGGGCTAGCGACCGGCGCGGATCTGTAAAGGTACATGAAAAAGTAGGTTAGCACAGCTGTGCTAACCTATATCCCCAAGAAATCTGGAAATTCACTTCCCCGGGGTGGCACCAGGCCAAAGCTATGCCGCCTCAGCCTCTGGGCTGCCGGGGAAGCAGGTGTGGCCACTGTGCGGTGGCGTTCCGGGCCCTGTGGCGTCAGCCCGCTCCCTCGATCGCCCGCTCAATAGCCCCGCCGGCGTCGCGTCCTGCCGGTACTGCGCCAAATGATAAAAAATAAAGCGCCAGAGATCAGAGCCCCCAGGTTCCACTTGACAGAATTTTTCAGCAGCGCCATGCGCAGATTCGACCGCGCTGCTTGAGCTTGGGGTTCGATGTCCTTTTTGGCGGTGGCAATTTTCTCAAGGATTTGGCTTCAACCTTCTTCAGGTTTTTGGCTATCCACTTTCAAACCTAAGCTGTTGAGCTGGGTCGCCAGATTCTTTATATCTTCAGGCGTTCCCTGACTGACTTGGGTTTCAACGTCTTGCAGCTGCTTGAGCTGTCCCGCCGCTTGGGCAGCGATTTGCTGATTGTTTTGGTTATTGCTCTGCAAAGTGTAAGCCAGTCCTGGGGGAATCAGCAACAGACACAGCACCGCCTGCAGTATGGACACCCACGACAGCTAGCTCAAGACAGTTTTTTCCAATCCTGTCCGGTCCATGTTTTCCCCAAAAAAGACCAGCGCCAGCCCCAACAAGGGAACGGGCACCCGCTCCACCAGAGCCCCGATCGTCTGCAATACCCATTCAGGGTTGCCAACAGCCCCAGCAGCCGGTGGAATCAAAACCTGAATGGCGTCAATTAACGCTAACACCAATAGCCCGTAGCCTACCCAACGCAGCCTGTATATAGACCGCCCTTCTTCGCCTTGCGATCCAGTCCTGAAATTGGCACTCTGAATGTGAGAGTAATCGTGTCATATTGTCTCTCAATGTGGCGCGAAGCGTAGCCGCAAGCGCCCTTACCAGGAAAACCGCGCAGTTTCTAGGACGCAAGTGGGCATTCCTTGGAGAAAGCCGTCTCTTTAGGGATGGACAGCACAGCTGACATGCTGCGCCCGTCTAACAAACTACTTCTGTAGGATGCGTTCCCGATGCACCGGCAACTGCTTCTAGGGAATTCCCCTGTCGGGAACGCACCCTACTTCTTTTCGGTGCGTTCCCGATGCACCGGCAACTGCTTCTAGGGAATTCCCTTGTCGGGAACGCACCCTACTTCTTTTCGGTGCGTTCCCGATGCACCGGCAACTACTACTTCTTTTCGGTGCGTTCC
>CAZJNL010000065.1:9388-11398 GCA_964546515.1 uncultured Oscillatoria sp. | reverse complement strand
GGATGGACAGCCAGGTCCCACTCACCGCTAGTGAGGCGCTGCAGGGCGGTGTGAGCGGCCCGCTGCAGCTGAACCGTATGAACGTGGCCATAGAGGTAGAATCCTTTGTCGGTGGACATGCCGCCCAACAGCTCGTTATCACCAGGACCTGCTGGTGAGATTCTGCGAGAGGCGGGTGAGCCTGGAGTTGAGCTCAGCACCCAAACGGTAGCGTGTTCCAAGGCGTGCACTTGGCGCAGCATCAAGAGTTCCTTCAGACCTGGAACAAAATCCAGCAGCCTGAGTAACTCAGCATCTTGGGTGGGGTGAGGGACAAAATCAAAGGCCGACTGGCTAGTCTGGGAGGAAGCATCAAGCGAGGTGGTCATGGCAGCAAGCCTCCACAAGGATTACAGTACAAGAAGTCTCTCTCAAATGTAGCGCTGGTGCCTAGGGGTCGTTGCAAATCTTTATCAGTTGAGATTTGCTGCTGACCGAATCCAGTTGCTTGCTGTCTCAGGATTTGGGCGCTTTTGGGTCTACGGGCTGGCCATCGCGGAACTCTCCCTGGAAGCGCTTACCATTGGCCTGTATGAGTACCCCTCTGCCATGAGGCCGTCCCTGGCGTAACTCTCCCTCATAGCGAGCCCGGTTTGGGTATCTGCAGGTGCCTTTACCGTCCAGGCCGCTATTGAAGAACTGTCCTTCGCAGCGAGTGCCATCTGTGCGGATGACTGCGCCTCTGCCAAAAATCGCGCCATTGAAGAATTCTCCCTCGTAGCGATCTCCATTGGAGAAGATAAATTTCCCCCGCCCGTGAGGCTGGCTGGTAATGCTGCCGCTGTCAGCTAATCTAACGATCTTGAACGGTCCTTCGTAGCGATTGCCATCGGCGAAGATGGCTTTGCCGCTGACGATCGTACCGTCGCGGAACTGTCCCTCGTAGCGGGCATCGTCCTTAAAAATGAAAACCCCCTGACCATTGGGCCGTCCCCGGCGGAACTGTCCCTCGTAGCGATCGCCATTGGCGTATACATATATACCTATGCCATCGGGCAGACCATTAACCATGTCTCCCACATAGTTGTCACCCCCCTCGTAATTGCATTTTGCTTTGCCGTTGCGGGAGTTTCCTTCGCAGCGGGGGGGTTTAGGACCAGCGTCTTGCGCAATTGATGGCAAGGGATTGCTCAGATAACTGCCGGTCTCCAGGAGAAACGCCGCTAATATCAGCATCCCTATTTTCTGAATTGAGTGAGGCATGGATAAAATTCTCCCACCAAATGATTTTAGAGTTGAGATTTTAAATAGGATATTTGCTGTTAATTTTCAATCCCACCAGTGCCATTTCTGTCACTCTCGCCTGCCGCGGCATTTAAACAAGTATTTTGATCCTTTAAAAAGGAGGGACGCAGCAGTTATATTATGCAGTTCTTTTGCATAAATTGGCGGCTTGTTCAGTTTGTGCTGCGGTTGCGGCTCCTAGCGGCGACAGGTGCGCGGATAACTCGACATCTGGGCGGCGAGCGCCGCTCACACTGTCCCACTGCCCTGTTCGATGAGCTGCAAAGGCGACAAATCAACTCTTGCCGCTAATCGTGGGATGGCGGCTATTTCCCTGTATACTGGCGGGGACCGACTGGGATTTGAGGGTCTGCCGGTCGCACACTTTGGCGTCTGGGCAAGGCCAGCGCTTGGGAGATAGATACAATTTAGCGACCGCCGACACTGATGTCGAGTTGGCTGTGAGTGGCATTCAGGTGATTTCGTCGGGGGAGAGCGACTTGTCGCCTGCGCTTTTGTCTGGCACAGACAGACATCCCGACCAGCTTGCCAGTCTGGTGCCTGCGATCGCTTTTCACAACAGTTTTGGCTCCTTTGAAACACCGGTCTGCTAGGTGCCAGACTGCCTTGGTGGTGCGGGCGCAGCCGGTGCGGGCGCGGACTGTGCGGGCGCGGACTGTGCGGGCGCTGTCGGTGCGGGCGCGGACTGTGCGGGCGTTGCCGGTGCCGGCGTTGCCGGTGCGGGCG
>CAZJNL010000065.1:0-9288 GCA_964546515.1 uncultured Oscillatoria sp. | reverse complement strand
CGGACTGTGCGGGCGCGGACTGTGCGGGCGCGGACTGTGCGGGCGCGGACTGTGCGGGCGCGGACTGTGCCGGCGTTGCCGATGCGGGCGCGGACTGTGCGGGCGTTGCGGCGGCGGGCGTTGCGGCGGCGGGCGCGGACTGTGTGGGCGTTACGGGTTTTTCCCCGACCAGTTTCTCAACCTCTATGCCATTTTCCTCCAGAATCACCACCGGGTCTGCGCCTTTATTCATTTCTACCCGTTTCACCATAACCTGGCCATTTGCCAGACGCTGCCCCACCTTGACGTACCTGCTCGTGGGTTCATTGGGGGCTTTCAAAATGATCTGAGTTTCATTCCCCACCTGGACTACGCCGCTGATTTCCACAGCTCTGGCGATGTCCGGTTGGGGGACAGGTGGGAGTGGGGTAATCGGCGGTTCCGGTTTAGCGGCAGGCTCTGGCGGGCTGCTAGGAGCGGCAGGCTTTGGCGCAGGCGGCTCTGGAATTTTAGGGCCAATGTTCCCCGGCAGTCCAGGCAGCGCTGGCACTTGTCGCCCGGGCACAGCGGGGAGTTTAGGCACTTCAGACGCTTTTGAAGACAGGCGGAGGGCGACTGGGCCCGCCGGGCGGGACTGGCCGGCTTGAGGTCTGGCCGCCGGGCGAGACCCGGACGACGCTGGCTTCTCGGGAATTTTAGGGCGAATGTTCCCCGGCAGTCCAGGCAGTGCCGGCACTTGTCGCCCTGCCACGGTGGGGCGTTTAGGGACTTCAGGAGGTTTTGGGGACGGGCGGAGGGCGACTGGGCCTGCCTTGGGTTGGGCGGTGGGGCGCTCCGGGCTGCGGGCGGACTGAGCGGCCATTTGATTTCTCATGGCCACAGGCCGGTTCGGCAGACCGAGAACTTGTCGCCCTGCCTCGGAGGGGAGTTTAGGGACTTCAGGAGGTTTCGGCGACGGGCCTCGGACTGCTGGGGTTGCCTTGGGTGCTGCGGTGGGGCGGTTGGCACCCGCTGCGGGCTGAGCGGCCATTTTAGAGCCACTGCTTTCCGGCACCTTGGGGCTTGCCGGCACTTGTCGCCCTGCTACTGAGGGCAGTTTAGGGGCAACTGCCGGTTTCGTGTCCCGGCGCTGGACTACCGGGGTTGCCTTGGGTGTGGCTGTGGGGCGTTTGGGAACTGTAGCTGCCCTGACGGGCATTTGAGCGCCACTGCTTTCCGGCACCTTGGGGCTTGCCGGCACTTGTCGCCCTGCCACCGAGGGCAGTTTAGGGGCAACTGCCGGTTTCGTGTCCCGGCGCTGGACTACCGGGGTTGCCTTGGGTGCTGCGGTGGGGCGCTCCGGGCAGCGAGCGGACTGAGCGGCCATTTGAGAGCCACTGGTTCCTGGCCCCTTCGGGCTGGCCGGCACTTGTCGCCCTGCTACTGAGGGCAGTTTAGGCACTTCCGCCGCTTTGGGAGACGGGCGCTGGGCTACGGGGGCTGCCTTGGGTGCTGCGGTGGGGCGCTCCGGGCAGCGAGCGGGCTGAGCGGCCATTTGAGAGCCACTGGTTCCTGGCCCCTTCGGGCTTGCCGGCACTTGTTGCCCTGCCTCCGAGGGCAGTTTAGGCACTTCCGCCGCTTGCGCCTCCGGGCGGAAAACGACTGCGGCTGCCTTGGGTGCTGCACTGGGGCGGTTTGGCCACGCTGCAAGCTGAGCGGCCATTCTCTGGCCTGATGCCCTCGGCTCCTTCGGGCTTGCCGGCACTTGTCGCCCTGCTACTGAGGGCAGTTTAGGCACTTCCGCCGCAGTAGCCAAGGGGCGGAAGGCGACTGGGGTTGCCTTGGGTGCTGCGGTGGGGCGCTCCGGGCTGCGGGCGGGCTGAGCGGCCATTTGAGAGCCACTGGTTACTGGCCCCTTCGGGCTTGCCGGCACTTGTCGCCCTGCTACTGAGGGCAGTTTAGGAGCAACTGCCGGTTTCGCGTCCCGGCGCTGGACTACCGGGGTTGCCTTGGGTGTGGCTGTGGGGCGTTTGGGAACTGTAGCTGCCTTGACGGGCATTTTAGCGCTACTGCTTTCCGGCACCTTGGGGCTTGCCGGCACTTGTTGCTCCGTCTCTGAGGTCAGTTTAGGGCCTTCAGCCGATTTCGCCTCCAGGCGCTGCACCGCTTCAACTGCCTTGGTTGCAGCTATGGGGCGGAACGGGCTGGGGGCGGGCTGATCGGCCATTTGAGCGCCGCTGGTTCCCGGCCCCTTGGGGCTGGCCGGCACTGGTCGCCCCGCCACGGAGGGCAGTTTAAGCACTTCCGCCGCTTTCGGGTGCGGGCGGAAGGCTGCGGGGGCTGCCTTGGCTGCTGCGGTGGGGCGGTTTGGCACCGTTGCTGGCTGAGCGGCCATTTTCTGGCCTGATGTCAGAGGCCCTTTCGGGCTTGCCGGCACTTGTCGCCCTGCCACCGAGGGCAGTTTAGGCACTTCAGGAGCTTTTGCGGATGGGCGGATAGTAACTGCGCCTGCCTTGGCACCGGCAGTGGGGCGGGACGGCCCCCCTGTAGGCTGAGCGGGCATTTTAGATCCTATGGCCCCCGGCCCTTTCGGGCTTGCCGGCACTTGTCGCCCTGCCACCGAGGGCAGTTTAGGCACTTCAGGAGCTTTTGCGGATGGGCGGATAGTAACTGCGCCTGCTTT
This sequence comes from uncultured Oscillatoria sp., assembly GCA_964546515.1. Taxonomy (GTDB): domain Bacteria; phylum Cyanobacteriota; class Cyanobacteriia; order Cyanobacteriales; family Oscillatoriaceae; genus Oscillatoria. The sequence continues at coordinate 6,647 of CAZJNL010000065.1, read as the reverse complement.
GGCACCGGCAGTGGGGCGGGACGGCCCCCCTGCAGGCTGAGCGGGGATTTTTCGGCCTATGGCCCCCGGCCCGTTCGGGCTTGCCGGCACTTGTCGCCCTGCCACTGAGGCGAGTTTAGGGACTTCAGTCCCTTTCGGGTCAGGGCGGCGGGCGTCTGGGCCTGCTTTGGCACCGGCAGTGGGGCGGGACGGCCCCCCTGCAGGCTGAGCGGGGATTTTTGGGCCTATGGCCCCCGGCAGTTCGGGCAGCGCCGGCACTTGTCGCCCTGCCACTGAGGGGAGTTTGGGGACTTCAGTCGCTTTCGGGTCAGGGCGGAGAGCAGCTGAACCAGGCTTGGGCCTGGCGGCAGAGCGGGTGATGGCCCGATCGGGCGGGGGGGCGATTTTCGGGCCAATCGCCGGCGGCAAGTCAGGCAGCGACGGCACTTGTCGGCTTTCTGTGCGCGGGAGTTGAGGGCGCTGAGCCGGTTGCTGGGATGGGGCTGCGGTAGGAGCCACTGGCAACTGGGGCAGCGCAGGCAAATCGGGAAGCGACGGTGCCGCAGCGACTGGCAGTTGCGGCAGTTGCGGAACCGTCTGAGCGGGTGGAGGGGGCGGCGCGGGCACCACCGGCACGGGTGGCACAAATGGGTTTGTCCGCCCCTTTGTCTTGCTATTGACCTCAGCCTGCACCTGTTTCGTCCTTTGCTCTGGGCTGGTAGAGGCAATTAATCCGGGCGGCGGTGCCGGCACGACAATCGCCGGCTGGGAAAAAGGCGCGACCGCTGCCGGTTTTTCTGCCTCTTTTGCGGGCGGGCTCGTTGAGGCTGCTGGCGCTGGAGACGGAGTGCTGCTACTTTGAGTTTGTTCGCCCCCCGACCCGCCACACCCACTGACTAGCAGTGCGAGGATTGCTGCTGACACCTTAAATGAAAGTTGACGCACGATCGATGTCCCCAAAAGGTTTAATTATAAAATTGCTTCCGACTGTTAGATGCTATAATTATAGATTAACTTTATAGTCGGTATCGGTAGGCAAAAGCGGCCTCTAAATTGAGATTTAGGCTTTTCGTAATAGTTTAGGATGTTGAGATCGCCTTGGGCGATGATATGATCAGTTGGAACATGCTAAAAAAAGAGTGACTGAGTATGGCGCAAGCACCTGTGTCTCCGGTAGTGCTTGTCATTTTAGACGGCTGGGGCTACCGTGAAGCAACGGAGGGAAATGCGATTGCTGCTGCCAATACACCTGTGATGGACAGCCTGTGGGCGGCCTATCCGAGAACGCTAATCCGAACTTCTGGGAAAGCTGTGGGGTTGCCGGAAGGCCAAATGGGCAATTCCGAAGTCGGTCACATGAATATTGGTGCCGGTCGGATTGTCAAGCAAGAATTGATGCGCATTACGGATGCGGTGGAAGATGGCTCCTTGCTGAGCAACCCAGCACTGGTGAAAATTTGCCAGCAGGTGCGTTCTACCTCGGGCAAGCTGCATTTGGTCGGTCTTTGCTCTGAAGGCGGCGTGCACTCCCATATTAGCCATCTTTTCGGACTGCTGGAGTTAGCGAAGGCGCAGGCCATTTCAGAGGTGTGCCTCCACGCGCTCACAGATGGGCGCGACACCTCGCCGACAGAGGGAGTGGAAGCGCTCGGGCAGATTGAAGAGGCGATTGAGCGTACAGGAGTTGGGCGGATTGTCACTCTCAGCGGGCGCTACTACGCGATGGATCGCGACAACCGCTGGGATCGGGTTAAACGCGCTTACGAGGTGATGACTCAGGATGGCCCAGGGGATGGCCGCTCTGCCAGAGAAGTTTTGCTAGCTTCTTACAGTCAAGGCATCACAGATGAGTTTGTCGTTCCGACTCGCATCGCTCCGGGAGCGGTGGGGCCTGGGGATGGCATAATTTTCTTTAACTTCCGCCCTGACCGGGCTCGGCAACTCACTTATGCCTTTGTCGCTCCTAATTTTAAGGGGTTTGAGCGGCAGCAAATCCTCCCCCTGTGGTTTGCCACCTTCACTCAATATGACCCAGACCTGCCGGTGCTGGTGGCTTTCGAGCCGCAAAACCTCAGCAATATCTTGGGGGAAGTGATTGCCAAGCACCGACTGCGGCAGTTTCGCACCGCTGAAACAGAGAAGTACGCGCATGTGACGTATTTCTTTAACGGTGGCTTGGAGGAGCCGTTTGAGGGTGAGGATCGGGAGTTGGTGCAGAGTCCGATGGTGGCGACTTATGACCGGGCACCGGCAATGTCGGCGAACGAGGTGACGGATATTGCCATCGCGGCGATTGAAAAGCGCATTTATTCCCTGGTGGCGATCAACTACGCCAACCCTGATATGGTGGGGCACACCGGCAATATGAAAGCTACCATAGAGGCGATTGAAACCGTCGATAGCTGTCTGGGGCACCTGCTGGAAAGTACCAACCGCGCCGGTGGCACGGCTATCATTATCGCTGACCACGGCAATGCGGAATACATGGTGGACGTACAGGGCAACCCCTGGACGGCTCACACAACTAACCCGGTGCCTTTTATTTTGGTAGAAGGGGAAGGGCTGAAAATCCCGGGGCACGGCACCCAAGTCAATCTGCGAACAGATGGCTGCTTGGCCGATATTGCCCCCACCATCCTGGAAATTTTGAAACTGCCCCAACCTCCGGAAATGACTGGCCGTTCTATGATTGTGCCCGTAGATTTTGAGATCCGCGCTAACCGCACGCCGGTGAGCGTGAGGCTGTAGCTACCAGATCTCTCGCTTTCAAGCCATCCCGCCACCGGCTTGAAAGCTAGCCGTTTTGGGCAGAGAACCCCCAGGAGAATTTAAAAATTTTACTGGGGGATGAATGCCTGACGAGTGCCGCTAAAATAACAGAACGCCTAAAACAGACTCACCCACAGGCTAACCGTGAGCATCGGGGACACTGCCGCAGGGCTAGTCTATCCAATCGACTCTGGTTAGGGGTCAAGTAAAAGCGAAACCTATTGAAAGTGAATTAACGAGAAGGCCAAACGGCAAAAGTAAGCCGAACCTCAACGTCGAGTCAGGGCACACGAGTATTTTTGCTCTCCCTTTGAAAGTAGGGGCGGGTTGACTCTGGTAGGGGCGGGTTCACCCGAGATGTCTGTCGGTTTCAAAGGATATCTGTAAACCGCGGTGCCCGCGTGGGTCTTCGCATATCTATAAACCCGCCCCTACTATACGCGCAACCCGGTCAAGAATCTCTTACTATATACAAAGGATTAGTGGCGAGAGTGTCAGCTTGACTTTTGGTTTCTGACGGTCGAGCTAGACCCCACTCGCTGGGAACCCCTAAAAAATGGAAAAAGAAACTCGAGTTTATGCTTGTTAATATCCTGCAAGTCCTGTGGGCAGCGTCTGCCGTAGGCATTATTGTGTTCGTGTTGCTGCACAGCCCCAAAGGCGATGGCATTGGGGGCATTGGCGGACAAGCCCAGCTGTTCACCAGCGCCAAAAGTGCCGAAACGAGCCTGAACCGCATCACCTGGGGTCTGAGTGTGATTTTTATGGGGTTAACGCTGATTTTGAGCGCTGGGTGGTTAGGTAAATAGCCGTCCTCTTAGGGATTGGGGATGAATAGGAAATCTAGACTCTAAAATCTGCCCTATGCGCTGGCTGCGACCGCAGGCAGTCTTGTTCCTGGCCATTTGCACCGGCCTACTGGTTATTTTTACCCACCTCTGTGTCGCTGCCGCCAAACCCACCGGCGGCTTCTCTACTATTACGCCGCTGCTCAGTTCCACCGAGGTGCTTGAGGGACTCCCTACCCCGGTTCCGCATCCCCTGCCCCCTACTTTGGCGCAGTGGCGCGATCCGGCAAACAGTGGCGATTATTTCTCCCAGGTGACAGCGGTGGAAGTTGGCCATCTGGTGTGGTCGCAATTTCCCGTTAAGGTTTATGTGCAGCCAGCTGAGGGGAAGGTGCCTGGATATACCTCAGGCCATCCTCCGCCTCAGCAGTGGGTGAGCGCCGTATTGCAGGCGGTGCGGGAATGGGGCGTATATTTGCCCTTAGAAGTGGTGGCGCAGCCTGAAATAGCGGATATCGCCATATGGCACCGCCAACCTGCTTTGCGGATGTCCCCCACCGGCACTCTGCAACGCGCCCGTTCAGCTGAAACCCGCTACGAGTTCTACATCAGCCAGCCGGCAGTGGGGCCGGCCATTCTGTCCCACCGCTGCACTATCTTCTTGAGCCCCAACCAGCAAGGCAAGTACATCCAAGCCGCGGCTCGCCACGAATTGGGCCACGCCTTGGGCATCTGGGGCCACAGTCCATTAGAAACCGACGCCCTGTACTTTTCCCAGGTTCCCAATCCGCCCCCCATTTCCCCTAGAGACGTCAACACGCTCAAGCGTGTTTACTCACAGCCGACGCGCTTGGGGTGGCCAATCAATTCTCCGCCCCATTCCCAACCACCCCCTACAAGCAGTAAAGTGCCTTGATAAGGCACCCTACAATTGGCACGGGGTTGGGACTTCTATCGATTTTAGATGTGAGATGGGTTCGATTGATTCAAGACAGGTAAAAGGCAGAATATGATAGGATTTCAGCCAAAGGCAATTCGCCTAATAAGTAAAAGCAATCAAGCCGATGGCAGCTGCTACCGGCTGGCCTTCTTCCGGGCAGCCGCAGTGCCGGTGTTTTCTCTTAGCCCTCAAGTGGCAAGCCAGGGCGCAGGCAGGCATTGCCGGTAAAAACCCTGTGAATTCCGACTCAGCGGGCGGGAGTTTGTGCCCTTTACCCATTGTGCCGGTCGAGAAGTTTTTCTCCCCCTGTCGCCTGAACCCCCGAGAGTGAGAGCGCTGTTAGGGGCAACTCCAGTAAAGGCGGTGATTAGCGAGTGCTTCAAAACCAACAAACACGGGCCTTCCCACACTTTATTGAGGCACCTTTGACGAGCGGCTTGATGAGGAAATGTTAATTTCTCAGACCTACCCACTGTCAGATTCCAGATCGATTAATTACAATAGCGGCATGGAGTGCGGGTATTTCTCCCGATGGATTTTGTTACAAACTTAAGTCCTATTTAACAGAATGTAGGTTTCAGCCTTGAGGACTCAAAGGGGGGGTGCTGATTAGCACCGGTTTTCCGAGCAGGCACCAGAGGGCTTGAGAAATCAGCTCTGCTGTGGCTGGCACACCTGAGGCGCAATCCTGAGGATTCCGCAACGCCCGACTTCCGGGCTGGCATCTTATCGAACGCCCGGGCTGCGATGCGAGCGCCTCCCATCTGAGTGAGGTGCCACCGGCAGAACGCAGTCCCCAACTCACTACTCAACAGCCGGTATAACCGGCGTCGCTCGCTCGCGAATTGCGCAGGCAATTCAAGGACACAGGGTAAATATGGGGGCGTCAATGATTCTCACTCTCGCAGCAACTCAGCTGGCAAAAACGAAAGGCTCCTTTTTCAACTCACTACCTGAAATTGGATGGAACCGGTTTACCCGGAGTCTCATATCCGGGTAACGCCTATCCAGTCTCCAACCATCTTGTAGACTTTTCAAGCACACAGCTGAGATCACATGGTGGCGCTGGACAAAACGGAAGAAGCGCCACCTCCCGACACCATCGTTAGGCCGACCAAACAGCGTGCTATTTTTGTGAAAAAGGCTACAATCGGAGAGGTCTTAGCAAGAGCCGAGATAACCGTATTCAGTGGCGCTTCTACCCAACCTTTTGGTGGCGCTGATCGCGATGTATCTTTCGGTAGGCTAGCCTGCGGTTGTTCGAGCCACTTGTAGCTTGAAAGACTTGCAACCGGCTAGTCTGTCTTGCTCTCAACCGAGCACGCTATTCAGTTATTGATTGATTCATGAAGGAGCATGAGGAACGCGGCATGAACCAGGCTAACAACGCAGTCGAAACCCTCGCTAGGGAGCTTTATCCCTCCCAACGCGAGAACAAGTTCGAGCAGTCAATGGAAGATGATCTGAGCTACCCCGGCGACCTAGAGGCACTTCTGGGCACTCAGCCTGAGGAGGAAGACAGTAAGTCTGGAAAGGTTCCCTCCAGTCGTCGCAAAGCCCAGGCTAAGAAGAAGCACTATACTGAAGATTCTATTCGCCTGTACTTGCAAGAAATAGGCCGGATTCGGCTGCTTCGCGCTGACGAAGAAATTGAACTGGCACGGAAAATTGCCGATTTGCTGGAATTAGAGCGCGTGCGAGAGCACCTGTGCAACGAGCTAGAGCGCTCTCCAAAAGATAAGGAGTGGGCTGACGCTGTTAAAATGCCCCTGCCGGCATTTCGCCAGCGCCTCCACCTGGGCCGGCGGGCAAAGGACAAGATGGTGCAGTCCAACCTGCGGCTGGTGGTCTCGATTGCCAAGAAATATATGAATCGGGGTCTGTCGTTCCAAGACCTAATTCAGGAGGGCAGTTTAGGGTTAATCCGCGCGGCTGAGAAGTTTGACCACGAGAAGGGCTATAAGTTCTCCACCTACGCCACTTGGTGGATTCGTCAGGCGATTACTCGCGCCATCGCAGATCAGTCCCGCACTATCCGCCTCCCCGTTCACCTTTACGAAACAATCTCTCGGATCAAGAAAACTACCAAACTCCTCTCTCAAGAAATGGGCCGCAAGCCCACGGAAGAGGAAATCGCTACTCGCATGGAAATGACCATCGAGAAGCTGCGC
>CAZJNL010000064.1:0-11484 GCA_964546515.1 uncultured Oscillatoria sp. | reverse complement strand
GTGCGGGTTAGCAGAACCAGCCAGAACCTTTGTTTTTTTGGGGGCCGGTTAGAATTAAGCTCGAGTTGGTTGCCCGAAATTTGGGAGTTCGTCATATCACCCTCATGCTGTAACAAGTCGGGTCTGTACCCGGGGGCAAAGGGTTTCCCTGTGCCAGGAATCGGAGTGGGAGCAGGTGTGGGGTTGGGTCAAGGGAGATTAATATCTCCAGTAAGAATCTATCTCAGGAGCGTTGAATGCTTCAAATAACAGGCACCTGTGCAGTTGTTTGGTTCAGCCCGCCGTGCCGGCAGAAATTTACAGAGACGTTTTTATCAGCGGGCTGTTCAAGAGCGCTGGGGGGCGGGTTTAGTACAATCGAAACGCTTGTGTCTCAAAGCTTTCGGATGAACCCGCCCCGTAAGCTGACACGAGCGCTGGCAGCAGGGTGCGTTCCGCCTAGAGGACACATCGCCTTGACGCCGATGTATGTCAATGCGGAACGCACCCGTAAGCACAGTGCGGTGGTGGAAGTGCCGCCGAGGACTCGGCTAAAAAAATATGATCACCTGTTAACAGGGGGAAAGGGGGAGAAAAACAATCGGCACTTCTGCGTTTGGCCGGTCGGTACAGTTACAAAATCGGCAGTCGGCCCGCCGGGGCAGCCATTGGTGTGGTAGATAATAAAGAAGGGTAATTGAATGAAGATGTGATAAAGTTGCCGCCTCGATAAATCCCTCTATGTAATTGAAATCGCCCCCGTAATACTCGCTATCGGGAGTTGATAAAGCCGCCAGAATAGCCACGATAACTGAGTTTAAATAGGTGGATTATAAGTCGATTATGGTTGATAAGTTGTTGGGATCGCGCTAGGCCAACTGCTGTTAATATGAATGTGGGGCCGCCAGAATTGCAAGATGCCTTGCAGGACGCATTAAAAGATTTGCCGCCGAATTTAGACGATATAATACAGAATGGGAGCGCTACACCGGCAGGCACAATTGGGAATGGGAATAATGTAAAGAAGGGCACGGACGGCGATGACACCCTAATAGGGACTGCCGGGGATGACAGCATTGAAGGTCTTGGAGGCAATGACAGTATCGCGGGCAACGGAGGTAATGATACCCTGGCCGGCAACGCGGACAACGACACAATAACAGGGGACGAAGGTAACGACCTAATTTTCGGCAATGAAGACAATGACTCGCTATCGGGCGGGTTAGGCAACGACAGCCTGCTGGGGGGGCGGGATGGCGACATCCTCTTGGGCGACGCCGGCAATGACTATCTCAATGGCAACCGAGGGAACGACACGTTGTTGGGCGGTGAGGGCAATGATACGTTGCAGGGGGGGAAAGATGATGACTCTCTTGTTGGCGGTGCCGGTGATGATACCCTATGGGGCGATCTGGGTGCCGACACGTTAACCGGCGGCGATGGCCAAGATGTATTCGTCCTCGGTAAGGGAACCGGTGGGGACAGTCTCACCGGTGCGGACGTGATTGCGGACTTTAACCGGGGCCAGGATTTGATTGGGCTGACGGGTGGCCTAACGTTTAACGATCTGGAGATTTCTAGAGGCACGGGCGACCGGCAAAATGACCGGATTATTCAGTTTCAAGACAGCAATGGCAACACTCAGTTTCTGGCTATCTTGCAGGGAGGTGGCAATATCACACTGGGCGCTACTGATTTCACCACCTTGGCGTGAAAGAACTGCTCCCCGCTTGCGTGGCTGCCGGCATTGGGCTACCTCACCCCCCTTCTTTGCCCACTTGGAGAGAGGGAGTCAGCACCTCACCCCCCTCCGCCAGCCCACTTGGGGAGAGGGGGAGAAAAGAGAGGGGGTAGCTCAGGGGGAGATTTTCGACTTTTAATGCCCTTTTTACTGCCTCAACCCCGGCCAAAGTGTTCTCTCCAGGGCCGGAATTGTGAAAAACCTGCCCTTGAGAGGGCACCCGGGACAGGGTAGATTCAGCAGCCACGCCCGACAGCTCGGGTTGGGGAAGTGGTAGGATGTCAAAATAACAGGTTTTAGTTGAGAAAATCTTGTCAGCCCATGCGAGTGTTCGTCTTACTGTTTAACGCCCGAACGGAAAATGAGGGAATTCACACGCTCAAGGATCTGCGCTCCGGGCGCAATAAGGTGTTGATGTTTGAGTCGGAAGACGACGCCACGCGCTACGCTCTGATGTTGGAAGCCCAAGATTTTCCCACCGCCACGGTGGAAGCGATGGATGACGAGATGGTGAAGGAATTCTGCTCTGACTATGATTACGACTGGGAAATCGTGGCGAATGGGGGTCTGGCACTCCCACCGGAAAGTAATGTGGAGCAAACAGACTGGCAGGCTGAAAAGTCTGAGGAAGCCGACATGTCTGACTCTGAGCTCGACCGGATTCGCCGTAAGCTGGAAGGGTTGCTGTGAAAGCATGAAGGAAGAAGGCGCAGCACAGAAAGATCAAGGCACAACCAAAGAAGGATGAAGTGTCAAGAATGAAGAATTTGCAGGAGCGAGGGCATTTGCTGACTGAGCAGGTCAATCCCAACAGTCAGAATCTCGACCAGCTGACTTCGCTGGAATTGGTGGATCTGTTTAATCGGGAAGATGCCCGAACTCTAGCCGCTATCGCCGCCGCCAAGGAACAGCTGGCATTGGCGATAGACCGCACTGCTGTGGCGCTGCGCCACGGCGGACGTTTGTTTTATGTGGGTGCCGGCACGAGCGGGCGGCTGGGCGTTCTCGACGCCGCCGAGTGTCCCCCCACGTTTTGCTCGCCGCCGGAACTTGTCCAGGGGATTATTGCGGGGGGTGCCGGTGCTTTGGTGCGCTCTTCAGAAGATTTGGAAGATCGGTATGAGGATGGGGCAATGGCTATCTCCCACCGGCAGGTCACGGAACTGGATGTGGTGGTGGGAATTACTGCCGGCGGCACAACTCCCTTTGTCCACGGCGCTTTGCAAGCAGCTAAAGCTCGAGGGGCTACCACGGTTTTGATGGCTTGCGTGCCGGCTGAACAAGTCAGCGCCGATGCCGATATCGATATCCGCTTGCTCGTCGGGCCCGAGATTCTGGCCGGCTCCACCCGACTGAAAGCCGGCACTGTTACCAAGATGGCGCTCAATATCCTCTCCACCGGCGTCATGGTGCGGTTGGGCAAAGTCTACGGCAACCGCATGGTGGATGTGGCAGTTACGAATAAAAAACTGCACGACCGCGCTTTGCGCATTTTGCAAGACCTCACCAACCTGAGTCGGGAAGAAGCTGGTTATTTGCTGGAACGCAGCGGTCGGTCGGTGAAGCTGGCTCTGCTGATGCACTGGACAGGGCTAGACCGGCAAGAGGCTCAGCGCCTTCTCGACGAACACCAGGGCAATGTCAGGGCGGCTGTCACCGACTGCCAAAATAAAAGTTAGATGAAATCCGGGTGAAAAATATTTGTTATAGCGGGTAGAGGGCAGGTGCGTGAAGTGCTGCATGGTAAGGGTTGTATGGTGCGTAAACGCGCACAAACGCATCATAATTGCATATTGTGGGAATCCCCTGGTTTCCCGGGCACCGGCTCTGAAGCAGATCGGGGCGTCTACCGCCGGGGAAGGAGGGGATAGAGGCTCTGCCTCCGTTGCCGCTCGTAAGCAGATTCAAAGAGTAAGAGAATGTCCGGTGGATTCACCGTAATAAAACCGGTTGGTAGGGGCGGGTTTACAGATATCTTTTGCGGTGCGGGAACGATATTGGCAAAACCCGCCCCTACAGATATTATGGTTAATTGCCTGGACATGATATAACAGGTTAGAATAGAATTCTTATAGATTAAAACACCAGATACTCAGGGCGCAGGCGGGGGTTCACGAAGTCAATCGCTGTTTTCCAAAAGGCAGACGGGCGGGCAAGAGGCGAGTGGGAGGAGCCTTCTGGCGCTATGCTTGTAAAAGGGTAAAAAACTAGATTTATCTGGGATTACTGACGTCGGTCAGGCGTTGTCTGGTGAGGAGGGCTTCTCAAGAGTTGGACATGTATACTGCATCCGAAAACACGGCAACAATTGCAATCGTGCTGATTGCCATAGGGATTTTGGGCTGGGGCTTCTACCGCGCCAAGCCGTTCGGCAAACTGGGAATTTTAGCTTGGCTGCAGTCGGTGTCGCTGATGACTCCCTGGCTGATTTTCTTTGGGCTGTTCGCCGCTGGCATCTACATCAACCTCGCCAGCATCCTGTTTTTGCTGGCGGGGAGTGCTGGACTGTACATCTTTTTGGGGAATCGCTTGCGAAAAGCCAGTCAGGATGCGGCGCTGCGGGAGCGACTGGAAGCGATGCTGAAGTCCAAGGAGGAGCCAGTGGCGGCGGGGGATAAGGCGGCTGAGGAGGTTGCTGGCAGTGGGGAACGGAACATGCCGGCGACAAAACTCCAGCCAGAGGTAGTTCCCATCCCACCTGAAGATTTAAAGACGATTCAGGGCATTTTTGGGGTGGATACCTTCTTTGCCACTGAATCGATACCCTATCAGGAAGGGGCGATCTTTAAGGGCAATCTGCGGGGAGAGGCGCAGAGTGTGCACTCTCGCCTGTCAGCGGCGCTGCTGGAGCGTTTGGGCGAGCGCTACCGGCTGTTTTTGGTGGCTTCCCCGGAAGGCAAGCCGACTGTTATTGTATTGCCGAGCAGCAATGACCCGCAAGCGCTGGCGGTTCCGCAAAAAGTTCTGGCGGCGGTGCTGCTGCTGGCGACGTTTGCCAGCAGCCTGGAAACGGGCGGGTTGCTGCTGGGGTTCGATTTCTTCGAGAATATGAGTCGGTTTGCGGAAGTGCTGCCGGTGAGTGCGGGGATCTGGGCGGTGTTACTGGCTCACGAAATAGGCCACCAGATAGTGGCCAGAGGCAATAATGTGCGCTTCAGCTGGCCATTTTTCATTCCGACTTGGCAAGTGGGCTCGTTTGGGGCGCTGAATCGGTTTGAGTCTGTTGTGCCGAACCGGCAGGTGCTGTTTGATGTGGCGTTTGCGGGCCCGGCTGCGGGGGGGCTGGTTTCTTTGGGGATGCTGCTGGTTGGGTTGCTGCTTTCGGGTGAGGGGAGTTTGTTTGAAATTCCGGCTGAGTTTTTCAAAGGCTCGGTTTTGGTGGGAACGTTGGCTAAAGTTGTTTTGGGTTCGGCGCTGCACGAGCAGGTGGTTAATGTGCACCCGCTGGCGGTGATGGGCTGGCTGGGTTTGGTGATTACGGCGCTGAACTTGATGCCTGCTGGACAGCTGGATGGGGGGCGAATTGTGCAGGCGATTTACGGGCGCAAGATTGCCGGTGGGGCGACGGTGGCGACTTTGATTTTGCTGGCGATTGTGTCTGTGTTCAATCCTTTGGCGCTGTACTGGGCGATTGTGATTCTGTTCCTGCAGCGGAATCTGGAGCGCCCGTGTTTGAATGATTTGACTGAACCGGATGACGCCCGCGCTGCTTTGGGGTTGCTGGCTCTGTTTTTGATGGTGGCAAGTCTTATGCCGCTGACTCCGGGTTTGGCAGGTCGTTTGGGTATCGGGGGGTGACAGTAGGGCTGCGACCTATTTAATTTGAACCGCCAAGACGCGCCTGTTCGCCAAGAAAGAGCCAAGAAAGATTTGTTTCGTTCCCAGTCTGAGGCTGGGAACGAGGGGAAGGAGGGGCAGGAGGAAAAAAAAGCCGGTGTTAGGGGTAGTATGAAGTTAGTAGCCGCTGGAGTTTTTGGCTAGAAGAGTTGGTTATGCCTAGTGCAGTTCCTCCGATCTTGGTGGTTTTCGATCTCGGTGCCCTGATGACCGGCAGGACGCGGGAGTGGGAAATGTACTCGCGGCTGGGAAGTTGCTATTTGCCTAAGTTGGTGTATGAGGAAATTGAGGAACTGGCGGGTGGGGCTGGGGAAGGGAGCGTGCTGGAAGCGCCGAGGGAGTTCACGCGCTTTTGGCCGTATAGTGGCTGGCTGCTGACGGATGCTGCGGCTGCGCACCGGCTGTTGCAACCGGCTGCGGGGGCGCAAGTGAGCAAGCAAGCGCGACTGGTGGTGGCTGTGGCTCAGTGCGCCTACGCTTTGTCGCAGGAGCGAGGGGGGGAGCTGGTGGTTTTTGTGTCGGACAGTCTGCGGCTGTCGCAGCGGATGCAATCTCTGGAGGTGGCGAATCTTTGCTGCATTAATTCGACGGTGCTGATGCAGTGGGCGCGTTCGGGTCAGCGACCTCTGCTGGTGACGAAGCATGTGCAAGGGATGATTAAGGCTAGAGCTAAGACGCCGACTAAGGCAAGCCCGCCGGCAACTAAGCCAAGCTCGTCGATGCGGATGTCAGTTAGTCAGCCGGTGACTCAACCGGGCTCGTCAATGGGGATGTCAGTTAGTCCGCCGGCAACTTTTAATAAGGAGGAGGCGTTGGCGTCAAGGGTGCGCTTTACGCGCCGAGCGATGAAGGCTTCTAAGTTGCGTTCGGCGCTGGATGTGGAGGCGGAGCGGGATAAGTCAGGGTCGGTTTATTTGCCTTCTGTGCAGCGGCGGAGGTCTGTTGTATCTGATAAGAAGCCCGGTTTTTTTGCCTGGTTGATGAATCTGCTTTATACGCTGGTGGCGGTGGCTGGGTTTGTGATGGCGGGGGGATTTGCTTGGAAGTTGGTTCAGCCGGCGAGTTTTGACAGGTTTTGGAAGCTGCAGGTGGTGCCGGTTTGGCAGCAAAAGGTGGTGCCGGTTTTTTCTGGGCTGCAGGGAGAAAAACCGCGCAAGAAGTGAGTGCCGGTGGGGGAGTATGCTATTTTTGCTCTGGCGATTGGAAAGGGGGAGAGGGCATGCCATTGGGGTGGATAGCTCCGGGCGATTGAAAATCGCGGCTGCTCAGACAAAACCCGCTTTGGCTTGGGTTTAAGAGTATAGATGCCGGCGATTGTTCATATCCTCCGGCTCTAGATGCGGGCACTACAACAAAAGCCGCTTTGGCTTGGGTTTTAAGAGTCTGCGCAGGCGGACGCAAGTTTGTATAGCAGCTCATTCTATGCGACTGTTGGCTCATTGATATGGGGTCAATCCCCATTAATAATGAACCGCCATAGACGCCAAGATGCGCTTCGCGCCGCTGCGCTAACGCCAAGAAGGTTGAACAAAGAAAGAGGAAGAGGGATAGAAAAATTAATATGGGCAATTGACCGGAGATGATGTAAGGGGCGTGCGAGTGAGCCAATGTGGGGTGTTACCCTTGACGGATTCGCCAACAGCATCATTCTATTCGCCCGCATCTATTTACATAGCTGAGATGCTCCCTGCCGGTGGGGGTTTTCACCGGCAGTTAATCAGCGGTTAATGAGCGGTTATTCATCTAATTTACATTCTGTAAAGATGCGACATGTCGCGTCTCTACAGGGCGATAGGGGGCGTGTCTTTACAACAGGGGAAGAGGGGGGAGAGGAATTGCCGGTTTGTTGCCAATGTCATGGGAAGGCAAATTAGATGCGGATTAGCTGAGTTGAAGTTTTGGAAAAGGGTGATAGCGCGGCGCAAGGGGGATGCCGGTGGTATCGCTTCTGGAATTAGAAGGTATTCAAAAGGCTAGTCGCCTCACTAGGTTGAATCATCGCTTCCTCTAATTTCTCCTCAGACACTTCTTTCCTTCCTCCTTCTGCAATCAGAGCATAAGCCCCAGGAATATTGAGACTTCCGACCAAAAAGCGACGGCAATCTGAAACCGCTTCTGGATTGCAAGACAAAGCGCTCTTGAGAATATCCTCGCGGACAGCGTGGGGGTCGGGCTTTTCGCCACGTTGCAGCTGCACGCTCAGCAGCAGCGCCACAATTCCAGATCCGATGGGAGTCGCAAAGTTGGTGCCACTTTTCAGGGCAGTACCGCCCTTCGGTTCCGCACCCTTGATGTTTTCACCTGGAGCGAGAATGCCTTGGGTTTGATATGTCTCCCCCCAATTACTAAAATCGAAGGGCAATCCCCGTGCATTCATCGCACCCACAGCTAGAACCGAAGGCAAGGCAGCCGGAACGTGGAGACACTGACACCCATCATTTCCCGCAGCCGCGACAATCAAAACACCGTTTTCATTGCAGAAACTGACCGCTTTCGCCAGCATTGGGTCAGCCTCTGTCGCTTCAGCCAGTTGACCGCCGCTAATGTTAATTACATGAGCACCTTGTTCAACGGCTTGAGATCGGGCGCCGCTATGCGGCGAGCTGGATTTTCCTTCTGGAAAACCCTTCCCTTCTCCTCTTTCTGAACAACCGCTTCTATACTCACCATCCTCCTCGCCTCCCTGTTGCGCGATGCTGGATATCCATGCAAAGGTTGTGAGTCATACCGCTCACCCAAGCCTTAAAATTGGTGATAGCACCGGCCAACTATTGTACCTTCTCCCTAGCTTTTAGCATCGCCGCCACTCAGGGCATCTTCAGCATCGGTTGGGTTCCCACCCATCCACTTCAGACAGCAGCGGTAAAGATAGTCGCGATCCTGTTCCCACAGCTGCCAAAAAGCTGAACCTATATTGTTAATGCGATCCCCAGCGAGTTGGAATCAGAACCTGACATTATCTTATCTCTATGATTCAACTCTGGTAAGACGAACAAGCTGTTATTGATTGAGGTCGTGGAGCCGGCAGCCGGCCTTGTAGGGGCGGGTTCACCCGAGATATTTCAGGCACCGCTTTGAGTATTAATAAACCCGCCCCCGCCAAGTAGGGGCGGGTTCAACCTTTTTACATTCATCGAAAACCCCACCTCTTTCTCCCCCTCCCCGTACCGGGTGGGGGGTTGGGGGGTGGGGTTCATCCCACAAATATGCAACGCCCCCTACAGCTGGGGGGTGAGGGCCAAAGATACATCTGCGGAAGGAGCCGCAAGGCTTTGCGGTCAGCAAGATGGGAGATTGGCCCCTAATTTATTAGCTTTTTTTATAAGATTTCGTTTGGCAATTTAAAATTCTCACTGCCAATCTGCGGAATATCACCTTGCATTAGCGCACTACGCATATCCACTTAAGCCGGGACAGTTTGTAGAATCTACAGCAGATTCCAACCGAATGAGGTACAGAAGCTCGATCCCCCCCAAACCCCCCGTGAACAAAAAAATTTCCGCCCCCGTGAACAAAAAAAATTTTCCGCTGGCTCCCCCCTTTTTAAGGGGGGTTGGGGGGAGCGCTCAAAATTTACTCCACGCAAGTGCAAACTGCTATAGGCATTCTCCTCCGCTCCGGGCGGGCACAATTGGCCCCCTGCTTGCGTGTAAATACGGAAGTTACCAGACGTTTATTTACGGAAATTTACTGATTAAAGGAAATGTAAGGTTTATTTAAAGATTTTTAAAATGGGGGTAAAACCCTTCATCGGGTGTTCCAGTATTCTCATAGCAACTTGAAAGCCACGGCTGAGTTTTCGGAGGAGGGGATGAGAGACAGTTATTTCTGCCTCGTGACTCCTTTATATCTCCCCCTCTGCGAGCGCCGGCTGGTTAAATCCCTGACAGGGAAGCATGCAAATGCGCGGAAAAACGCCCGCGCCAAATGCTATCTCGCCCCCAGGCAAAGCGCGGAATCTGGGTGCCTGCCTTTCGGGAAGGGATTCGCATCTACCCTGTCTTTCAGCAAGACAGAACCTTTTCCCTTTTGGGGTATATTTGCGAACGATGCGTTGACCACAGCTATTGCCTTAAGTCAAGAGTTTATTCGCCTACCTACAACGGATTGCAGGTCAAGCATGTCACTTGAGAAATTACTTGAAATATTAGAAACTGCCCCTAACGAGAAAGAGTTAAGCCAGGTTCAAGAACTGGTGCTGCGTCAAGTATGGGAGGGGAAAACCTATGCGGAAATCGCCAGCGCTGCCGATTCTAACAGCGATTACATCAAATCGGTTGGATCTCAGTTATGGCACTCGCTCTCAGAAGTTCTGGGAGAACCCGTCACCCAACGCAATTTCCGTTCTTTTATCAAGCGGCGAATGGCTTCGCCCGCTCTTGTAGAGACGCGATTTATCGCGTCTGAAGCTTCGCCCGATATTCGCGATAAATCGCGTCTAGCTCTTTCGAGAATATTCCCAATCCCCAATCCCCAATCCCCAATCCTGGGAGGAAATGCTCGACACTTCCTATTTCTTAGGGCGCCCCAACGAAATGACAGCCCTGGAAAAATGGATAGTGCGCGACAAGTGCCGGTTGGTGTCCGTCTGGGAGATGGGGGGTGCCGGCAAAACTGCTTTGATCGCACGCTGTGCTGAGCAAATTCAAGGCGAGTTTCAAGACCTGATTTGGCGCAGTATCCGCCACGCCCCTCCTATTGACAAACTGCTGGCTTTTTTGCTACAATTTTTATCTAAAGGTAAAAAAACTCCCAGAAGACACCGCCGGCAGAATCTCTTGCTTAATGATCTACTTGCGGCAGCACCGCTGTTTGCTGATTTTAGACAGCTGGGAGTCGATTCTGTCAGACGGCAAAGAACAGCAGGGCGAGCCCACATCTGTTTGCGTTGGGCGCTACCGGCGCGGGTATGAAGCATACAGCGAGCTGCTGCGACGGGTAGCGGAAGAACGCCATCAAAGTTGCCTGTTGCTAACCTCTCGCGAAAAACAGGTTGGGCTGGCATCCCTGGAAGGAGACACCTTACCCGTTCGCTCTCTGCAATTGGAAGGGTTGGGTTTTGCCGAAGGGCGAGAAATCTTGCAATCCACAGGACTTTCTATTTCCGAAGTGGCTTGCCGGCATCTTATTGAGCGCTATAGCGGCAATCCCCTTGTCTTAAAGAATGTGGCGGCGTGCGTTCGGGAGCTATTTTCCCGGTAAATTGACCCATGTTTAGACCGGCGCAGCTACATCTTTAGCGAGATGGCTGATTTTTTAGACCAGCAGTTCGCTCGCTTATCTGCTTTAGAGCGGCAAGTCATGTACTGGCTGGCGGTTCATAAAGGGTGGGTGTCTCTAGAGCAACTGCAAAAAGACCTGCAAGACTCAATTGAGGTGCAGCAATTCCTCGAATATTTAAATGGTTTGCAATGGCGATCGATGGTTGAAAGCCGCGTCGGTCATATTGCGCTGGGACCTCTTGTGCTAGAATATGTCAGCTACAAGTTGATTCAGCAATTAAACAAAGAAACTGGCTGCCCTGAACGATTAAATCAGAGCGCCACAATCAAATCTGATGCCAGAGAGGATATCCGGGAAATCCCAGTGAAATAGCGAGTGCTTTTGTTTTGGGCAATTGATTGGCAGCCGGCGGCGATCTGGGATTTTATTTGGGGAGTTCCCGGAGGGAACTGCGAGGGGTTTAAAAAGTCCCACTCAGCCTTTGTTTGTATAGCGGCTCATTCTATGATGCTGTTGGCGCGAGCGCGTGTTGGGTGACACCCCACATCTTATATCATGTCCAGTCAATTGCCCGATAATTAATTTTTCTATCCCTCTGACTCTTTCTTCATTCAACCTTCTTGGCGTTAGCGCAGCGGCGCGAAGCGCATCTTGGCGTCTTGGCGGTTCATTATTAAGGTAAATCAACCAGACGTAATATTACC
>CAZJNL010000063.1:0-11547 GCA_964546515.1 uncultured Oscillatoria sp. | reverse complement strand
AAATTGAGCCAGCCTTCCAACATTTGGCTGACATCTTTTAATACGTTTGAAGCCAGAGAAATATGCAGGGCATTTTGGCTCCACTTCGCCAGCGCCAGCAGCAGGGTTTCCCTGGATTTGGTAAGCCGGCGAGAAACAGTGTACTGCTTCATTTCCAACTGACGGGCTATCTGCTGTTGAGTTAACCCCTGACCGTAGTAAAGTTGCAGCAAGGTTTGCCCTTGACTGTCGAGACTGTCGAGCGCGGCGGTTAAAGCCGCACGCATCTGGATTGCCAGCGCCAATCGATTCTGTTCTTCTTCCCGGTCAATGAGTTCGGTGAGTAAAGATTCTGCGAGACTGTCTGGAAGATCGGAGAGGAACTCATCAGAATCGTCTCCAGAGGTTGGCGCATTTAGGGAAACCTGAGCCGGATATAGATAGGAGCGAGCGGCTTTGGCGCAAGTCAGCAGCCATTTTTCCAAGATATCGGCGCTGCACTTGGGAGCGGATGGACTGAGTTCGTTCCCTCGCTCCTTGTTGTAAAGATTGGCAATCGCCTCCTTTGTGGCGCTATCCGGTGGGGGGAGCTGGCGAGTTGCAGTGGTTTGCGCCGGCGCATAGAGAGTTTTGAAACATTTCCAGGCTAAAACATAGCTTGCAATTTCTTCGTTTGACCGGCCCGCCTGCTGTAAAGATTCGACGAGTCGCTTCTGGCTGAGCCGGCGCAATAGGGCCCAAGTCGTGGAAACATCGACCTCCTGGCGCTGTCGCAGCTCGTTGCGCAGCGCACTGCTAAAAATGGCGCTGGCATAGTTTTTCAGGCTGTATCCCTGGGTTGGGTTAAATCCCTTGAGGACAGTATCGACCGCAGAGATGGCCATCTGGAAACAGTCAGAGAGCGCGTAGTGGGTGCTGGCCAAGGTGGCCGAGGTTTTTTTGGCCGTCCAGTAACAGGATTCTTGCAAGTAAGCCGTCAGATGGGAGCGTGCGAGAGTTGTGCCGACATGTCCAGCCTGAGGTGCCGCCTGAGCTTTCCACAGTTTGTGCCAGTACAGCGCCCAAAAACTTTCCTCCCTTTCCGACCTCTGCAATTGCTCCAGGCAATGTTGCATGCTCCGGCGCAGTTTCGGGTCGCTGGCCCAACCGGCCCACCGCTCGGCGTCAAATTGCAGGAACGTGGAAAACATTTCAATAAGACTCTGACGGGGACGCATAGATCACACGTTTCAGGTTGAGTACGTTGCGCAATTACCGGATGAACCCCACCCCCCAACCCCCTCCCCGCTTGCGGGGAGGGGGAGGTGAGAGGGGGTTAAGTGCATAAGGAAGCAAAAGCAAACCTATGAACTGGATGAAGGGGTTGTTTCAATCCCGTTTCCGGGATTCAGCTGGCCAAAAATCTTCTGCTCCTACCCCCTGTTGAAATCATTGTCGCATTGATATGGGCTTCTTTGCACAATCGGGATGCTCCCAAACCTTTCACTCAACTATAGTACAGCGGACTGCGAACACGCATCTAGCACAGTTCCGTCAAAGCAGCCTAGCCCGAAGCGCCCCTCCAACTGGAGCGTGGACTGAGGGGGCTGCGGGGGGAGAGTCAGATTCCTCCAAACTGGGGTAGCCCCTAGAGACTGCGGAAGAGGTGACTGGGTAATGGCCCAGAGCTTCAATCCCGCCCTCCCTAGCGGACGCCACGCTTCCCCTGAAGCGATCGCGCCCTTCCTCCGAGGGAGGTAGAAGGAAAATACCTCTTCGGGAGGAAGTTATTTCCGGATAGTGGTTGGTGACGCTTTATTAAGGATATGTCCAAAATGGAACGGGGTGATATGTCTAACCAAATCAAGGAACATGTGAACAATAAAGCTCAAGGCACAAGTGAATCTGAATGCCGGGGCCTGCCGGGTGATACATGTAAAGACGACCCATCAAAGAAAAATTTAAGGAAACCCGGAAACACTCGAAAATAATCAAACCTGAACCTTTTATAGATGGCAGTTGCTAGAGGTTTTCATTCATCTTTAACCGCCCAATTGAGAGCGCCAAATTAAGTAGGGCGACAAAACGCAATAACGAGAAACCAGGTTTCTTTAAGAAACTTGGTTTCTGGAGAAGACCATCTTCCGCTTAATTATGCCGGCCCACTTATACTTGGGGAGCATCCCGTTTTTGAAACTCCCCTGGTGAGGGCGAAGCATTCGGATTATCAATTGCTGGTTTTGACGGAGAGATTATTCGCCCGAATGCTTCGCCCCTACATAATCGGGATGATCACTATACTTGAGCCTTCTCAATCTCATGGAAAAATTTAACTTTGACTCTCAAGAACTGATTGATTAAGGAAACCTTAAGCTCTCCAAGCGTTCTTTCAGAGTCAAAGTTTCGACTTGTAAGTCTGCCCGACTCCGTTTAATCTCTGAAAAGCCTATCCTGTAAGGGCTTTAAAGATTTGTTACTTAGGGGTTCAATTAGCTCTAAACCTCTGACAGAGTTGGCGTTCCTGTTGGCTGACCTTGGGATTGGTCTGAAGATAATCGCCCAGCCAATCGCAGGCACGTCTTAAGAGAGAATCCAGAACCAAGGGCTGTAATTGCGTAGTGTCAATGTTCCAGATTTTAACGGTGCCGTCCAAACTGGCCGTTGCGATCTTGTGGCCATCTGGACTGAAACTTATGCTAATCACCCCATTGTTATATCCCGAAAGAGTTCTTAGCAACTTACCGTCGCTAATTCTCCAGAGTTTGACAGTTCGGTCTTCACTGGCTGAGGCAAGCGTCTTTCCATCTGGACTGAAACGCGCGTCCCAGACGGAATCGCTATGTGGATGAAGGGTATTTAAAAGCTGCCCATCGCGGTGCCAAAGCTTAACTGTTTTGTCATTACTAGCCGAGGCGAGGGTATTGCCGTCGGGACTGAAACTCACACTATTGACAGACTCTTTATGATCCAGGAGAGTGTTTAGCAATCTGCCATCACTGCTCCAGAGTATGACTTTTCCGTCATAACTAGCGGTGGCTAGGGTATAACCGTCGGGACTGAAACTCACACTATTGACTGGGCTATGCCCCGGCAGAGTATGGAGTAAAGAGCCGTCTTTCGTCTTCCAAAGTTTGACGGTTCCGTCATTACTAGCCGCAGCAACAATCTGACCGTCGGGACTGAAACTGACACTCATGACACCATCCCTATGCCCCCGGAGGGTATAGAGTAAAGAGCCGTCGCTCCTCCTCCAAAGTTTGACGGTTCCGTCAGCGCTGCCTGAGGCGACGAGTGTGCCGTCGCGACTGAAACTGACACTACTGACTGGATCAGTATGCCCCTTGAGAGTGCGTAGCGGTTTGCCATCGCTGCTCCAGATTTTGATGCTATTGTCCTTACTAGCTGAAGCGAACTCACGGCTATCAGGACTGAAACTCACACTATAAACCTTTTCACCATGTGTGACCAAAAGGCTATCGCTCCTCCTCCAGAGTTTAATGGTTGTGTCCATACTAGCGGAGGCGATCGTCTGACCGTCAGGACTGAAACTCGCATCCCAGACCTCAGCACTATGCCCCTCAAAGGTGCTTAGCAGGCTACCATTGCTGCTGTTCCAGAGTTTAATTGTCCGATCTCGACTCGCTGAGACAAGAGTCTGGCCATCGGGGCTGAAACTCACGCTATTGATTTCAGCGTTATGCGCTGTGATGGATCGCACTAAAAAGCCATCACTACTTCTCCAAAGTTTGACGGTTTTATCAGCAGCGGCTGAAGCAATCAACTTGCCATCCGGGCTGAAATTCGCGCTCTTAACCGAACCGCTATGCCCTTTAAGGGTTTTGAGCAGCTTACCGTCGCTAGTCCTCCAAAGTTTGATGGTGCTATCATCACTAGCTGAAACAATGATTTTGCCATCGGGACTGAAACTGGCGCTATTTACAGAGTCTTTATCCCCTGTAATAGTTCTGATTAGCTGACCGTCGCTAGTCCTCCAGAGTTTGATGGTGCTATCATCACTAGCTGAAACAATGATTTTGCCATCGCGACTGAAACTCACGCTATTGACTCCCTTTTTATGCCCTTGAAGAGTTCTGAGCAGCTTGCCGTCGCTAGTATTCCAGAGTTTGATGGTTTTGTCACCACTCGCCGACGCAACTATTTGGCCATCGGGGCTGAAACTCACTCCCCGGACTCCACCGCTATGACCGGTTAAAGTTCTGAGCAGCTTACCGTTACGATGCCACAGGATGACGGTTTTATCTCTACTGGCGGAAGCAATTGTTTGGCCGTCAGGGCTGAAAGCCACGCTATAAACCTGATCGCTGTGTTGCTCTAAGCGGTTGTACTCTTGAATGTTATAAACTACTTTCTCCAGGACTCTTACTGTTTCGCCTTGAGTATCTGCGGGTACAGATACCAATACATTACCAAACCTTTTCATCCGCTCGATCTGTCGCCCTGCTTTGACACCGGCAACGAGGGCATTCAGTTGCTTGGGCGGTAAAAGATAGTTGGTTGCCGATGCATTTAATGCCTTTATCTCTCCAAGCTGAGCTTGTTTGCTTTGCTGGTAAGCAAAACCTCCCAACCCCAAAGCACCCACGGCAATAACACTAATGACCCTAGCCATTCGAGCCTCTATGAGTCTTCTCCTGTCCTCGAGTTGCTGCCGTTTTCTTTCCTCCAAACAAGCTGCAACAAACAGGAGGACATCTTCCCATAGCTCGTCGGTATAATGGACGTACATATCCTCGGCTTCTGCCAGCCGCACTCCCCGCAACAAAAAATCTGGCTGTCGCCCGCTCTGTTTCCACAGCAGGGCTGACTGCGCCAGCTGGCGCTGCACTCTCAAACGAGCGCGGTTTTCCTCCAACCACCACCGCAAAGTTGACCAGTGGCGAATCAATATCTCGTGAGCCACCTCTACGGTCACTTCCTGTTTCATTTGTTCCAGGATCTGGTCTTCTGGCTCTAACCGGCTGGCGTCTGCATCTCGGCTGGAGCCAACCGCTGCCTCATCCGATTCTGCGCTCATCACTATGAGCTTTGCTGCAGTTAAGGCTTGCAGCGTTCTTTCTACCAAACCGGCTGGATATTTTTTGACAGTAAGTTCGGATTTTAACGCTCGCCGGCGGGTATCTTCTTTCCCCTCGCCTAGCTGTGTCAACGCCAGAAAAATCCACTGAGCGCAGGCTTGAGCTTCTGGGTCTAAACTGTCATAAACGGCTTGCGCCTTTCGCTCTAAGGCTCCTTGCAGCCCGCCGATTTTTTTGTGATACGCCTCAAGCGTCAACTCGCCCCCCTGCCGGCACTCCCACAATTGCTCTAAAACAAACTGCAGCACGGGTAAGTCGCCGGGTGAGCGGTTGAGTTCCTGCAACAGCACGTCCACCAGTGCCTGCTCCACCTTTAAGCCCACTTTCTCGGCTGGCTTGACAATGGCTCGGCGATAGTCATCGGCTGTCAGGTAAGGCGGTACTAATACGCTCGACTGCTGTAAAAGTTTAGCTAGTGCCGGCACTTCCAAGCAGGAGGTGATAAAATCCGCTCGCAATACCAGCACTAATTTAAAGCGGTCGCCGGCACAATCCAAGGCTCCCAAAAGAATGTCTAAAAAGTGCTGCCGGTCGGATGGTGTCGCTAGGGTAAACACTTCCTCAAACTGGTCGGCAATTAGCACCACCATTGGTTCGGGGCGGGAGCGCAACCAGCAGACGAATCCTTCCACGCCCTGGTACAGTATGCCCTCCAGTTGCATCTGCTCTTTGGCGCGTTCTTCTTCCGTTCCCGCGCCCGCCAGCCTGCAATATAGAGCCTGAAGGGGACGGGCACCCGGACGAAAGCTTTCAACCCACCAGGAATCGCTTCCCGGCAACTGCACTCCCTGCTGTAGCTGGGCAATCAATCCCGCATGAACGACGGAAGATTTGCCGCTTCCAGACGCCCCGACTACGGCTAGAAAAGCTCGACGATTCAGTTCGCTAACCAGGTGCTGGGTTAGGGTTTCTCGTCCGTAGAAAAATTGTGCGTCTTCTTCCCCAAAAGCTTGTAACCCCATGTAAGGGCAAACCCCCACATCACCGGCTGCTGTTTCGCCCTCTCGCCACCCGATTTTTCCGGGGATAATTTCAATCACGTCCTTTGCGTCAGAGAGCCAGATGTGCAGGGCGATGCCTGTCCCCGCCAGATTGATTTGCAATCGGGAAATCCAGCCGGCTACCGGCAATCCCACTTGCCGGTCGGCGGTTTGCAGCGTTTCCAGCAATGCCTGGGCAAATCGTTCTGGGTTTTCGGCGGGTGCTGCGGCGGCAATTAACAACTGTCCCCCTTCGGGTTTGAGTTGCAAATTTTCTAGCCATTCGGAGAGCGAACTGGCTCCAGGACAGTCCAGTATGACGATTTGTTGAGCTGTTTTTGACCGGCGCAATTCTTGTCTCAACCAAGAGCTGCTGAGTCGCAGCTCTTCTGATAATACCAGCCACACTTCCCCTTCCAGAGTCCGCTCAATCCGCCCTCGAAAGTACAGCAAAGCTGTTTCTGTGTCTGCAACTGCTGGCGTGTGGCGCGATTCGGCTTCGGACTGCGATTCTCCTGCAACAGCGACGTGCGAGCGCAGGCAATTTTGTATAGCTGCTCGCACTTCTGAGTGGGTTTTTGCGTGCCGGTGCCAATACTCCAGTTGAAAATTTCCCTCTTGGCGCAACAGTTTACTTAAGGCCAGGGAATTCTCGCCGCCGGACAGTCCTTCTACTACCACTGCCAGTCGTGAAGGGTTTAAATTTGCGCCGGTGGGTTTCAATCCCAGAATCAGCTCCCCCACTCCTTCTACAATTCGTTTGGGAGTTTGTAAGGGATATTCCGGATGCAGCTTAGTTTCGCCGCGACTGCGCTTTTGCTGATTTATCAGTCGCAGTTGCTGGTTCGTCTTGTCGATGTATTGCAGGGTCTTGTGATAGACATATTTATAAAGTCCATCGGCGTCAATGACGCCCTGCTGGTCGGCAGCTTCACCCTGCAGCCCCCGCATTAAGTAGTAAGTAAATACTCCATGCCCCAATTGGGGAAATTCCCACGAGCGCTGGGCGCGGTCGCAGGAAAGCAAGGCATAAAACCCTTGACTTTGAGCCGCCCGTTTCTGCAAAACGTCTACCAATTGAGAGGACGGGTTGAGCAGAGAAGCGCCGGGATTGGGTTCGGCTTCTCTTTCCCCTCTAGAACCCACCAGCATCGAGCCGCTACTCTGGGCGGAATCGCTCCTCTCCACCGGATGTCCCCGCAACATCATGCTGCCACTGTGACAGGCATCCAGCCAAATTAATTGCTGGCCTGCTTTACAATTCCCCAACAGGTTTAACAGTTCTGGCAAGCTCAGACCTGTATTGAGCGGGTCATCCTTCTGAGTGTCTTGCAGGCACAAGATCGCCTGCTGACTTTCTCGGTCTAGCAACCCGTGCCCGGAAAAATAAAACAGGACGGTATCTTGTGGCTTGGCTGCCGAAACAATTTGCTTGAGACTGTTGCGGACTGCCTCTAGCCTTGGGGGAAGTACCGCAAAATCGTGATGAATAACGAGCTGCTTTTGAGGAAATGCCAGCGTGGCTTCGGCTAAGGCTTCGCCTAACCCTTGACAATCCAATGCTGAATACTGTAAAGAAGGCAGGCTCTCGTCCTGGTAGTGGTTCGCACCTACCAGGAGAATCCACAGCTTGGCTTGGCCTGTTTTCAATCCCTGTGCTGACTGACTCGTCCTGATGCTAACTGGAGACATTGTATCTCAGTATCTCAAGGTTGATAAATTGCAGGTCAATTAGCTGCCAACTTAAACCGGCACAAAAAACCGTTATCTTCCGGCAGCATCTCACTTTAGCATTTTCCCGGAGGCACCGGCTCCACAGAACAGGGAAGCCGAAAAACCTTTTTTCGGGAGTCGGGGCTGAAGGCCAGACCTGCCTGGTTTAAGTTGGTAGCCGCTGGATCTCATTGTACCTCACAAACAAGCCTTCAGTATGGAAGGCTTGTCTGCGATTTCTCTATCTTAACAGATTATATGGGAAATCCTTTCCCTTGGCAAGTGGCAAGGTTAAATTATCTCCAAGCCCCTCGCTGGAGGAATGTCCCAAGGTTGGGCCGGTCGCTTATTGAGAATGATGTCAGCAAGCGAGCCGTCCACGAAGCTTAAAGCTTTACCTGGTAAGGCTTTCGGAAATTGCATCCGGATCGACTTACAAATTGACAATAAATTGTCTCAAATCTTCAGCCCGGTTCAGCCAACCGGCCAAAAAAACCTCTTGCTCTGGCATTTGTTCAACCATTTGCTTGTGGTAACTGATTCTTCCTTCAATCATTTGCAGAGCGGTATCTTGGTTCTTGCTAGACTGCAAAGCCATTTCAGTATCCGTTCCAAAAATGCCGTCAGCGGTAACACCTAGGGCTTCCTGCAAAAACTGGATGGCACCTTTGACGCCAAACATAACTGCTGTATCAAACTGCACTACAGCTAGAGGCGTTTGTATTAACTCCGCATGAGAAGGCTTCCAATACCGCTTGGAATATATCTCGTAAACCTCCACATCTGTGATAAATTTCACACTTTGATAGGGGAGGTTGTTGCTGCTTCTGTATGAATCGTAGGTGGTTTGTGTAATCCCCTTATTAGTCGGCCCACCCAGATCGTCGGGATGATTGACATAGCCCCCTTCCCACTGCAAAGTAAATTTCAGGGCGGTTGCCAGAGCGACAGTTTTATCAGTCTTTACTGGGGGTTTAAATTCAATCAACTTATTGGCAAAAGTAGGGCCAAACAAACCCGTATTCGGGCTGTCGAGGGAAACGTTTTTGCTGAAACGGATTATAGCTGCCTTGGTGAGTGGATCAAAGGTTCCATCAAGCTTGGACTGCTTCAATAAACCAATTTCACTGAGTCGCTTTTGGATTTCTCGCACTAATTCCTTGTCACTGCCGAGAGTCTTCCAGTCAAGGACTTTGCTGTATTTAACTAAGTTCGCAAGTTTCATCGCTGCACCTCATTGATAGATGTTTTACGCGCCGGATCTAAGAGAACAAAATCGGATTTTAAGACTGAGAATTGTTAGGAAAGTCGGATTGGTTGGGGCCAGGAGCCCAATCGGGGGTGTAGATTGCGTCTTTGGCTTGGACGCGACCGACGACCGCTCCTCCAACGCCACACAGGATAATCACGATATTGACGCTCTGGTCAACGGTGAGTTTGCCTTCTTTTACGGCGTTCCCTACAATCGGGGCAATAGACGCTGTGGTGGTAAAAACTATCGCCCAAAATGTTTTGCTCGCCAACAGGCTTTTGGCGGTACTATTAGATAATGTTGGCGGGTTGGTAGGGGATGGCGATGAGAGAGTTTGATTGGAATCTAACGGGTCACTTTCAGCACTTTTAAGTGTAGTCATATCACATTGTTTCGGGAGTATTTTAGGAGTTCGTTATTGGATTCGGCTGCAATTTGGAACCTTGCGCTCGAATCGTTAACTGTGGGTTTAGTAGATTAGGCTTTGCTGTTTTATGCACGCTTCCCCAAAAAGATTTAGGGAAAATAGCTGAAAGTTCGCTGGGGAAAGCTTTTTGGGCTTTTCGTCGCTGCGAGGGCCATCGCAATTCCTGGCCACTGCCAGTGCCTCCGCCGGCCTTTCGGGGGTGGGTTTTTCAGATGTGGGGCATTTTTAGGCAGAGGAGCAGGGGGGAGGGGGAAAGGGGGTTCAGCTAACCCCTCACCCCTCACCCCTCACCCCTAACCCCTGATTCTCACTAATTAGGGCTTGTTGCAAATTACGGGTGAGGCAGACATAGCTGGAAGTAGGGGCGAACGGCGTTTCCCCCCTAGAGTGGGAACTTTCTGGCACTTAGAGGTAATGACGATCCATAAAAAGAGAGGGGGGAGATTTTCGCCCAACCATTGCAGCTTGTAGGGTGCGTTGCGCGGTTGAGCGCAACGCACCCTACTTAAATTGGCTTCGCTCTAATAAAAAGCTAGACGAGAGCAACGGTTGCAGCTTCTAATTTTGGCGGCTCGCCGTCTGGCGCTATCGCTTTCCCTTCAATAAACGAACGCAATATCCAAGCCATCTGCTCGTGCTCTCGAAGTTCTTATGGGCAATACTTCATCCTCACTCGCAGAGCGCCCTATTACTGTTACCGCATCCGTTTCTTCACCGCTCTCTTCTAAAAACTCTTTCAGCCCCAATACTAATTCAGTCTCTCCGGTTTTAATTGCCTGACCTATTCTAGGACTTACCTGAACTTGTATTTGCTTGTTTCGCGACAGCCGTAAAGGATTATCTTTGGCCTTCTCGATACAACTTCTTATTGCTATTCTAGCTTTCTCTGACCCGAAGTATTGCCCGACTGCAGAAGGAGGAATCCTTCGCGTTTCTACGTCACACCCTATGACGCCCGACATGTGAACACCCAGAACTATCATGTCACATATCAGCCCAGTCTCGTTTTTTTTCTTCATCCCTTTTCAGGAAGACAGGCTTCCGCTCATTAAAATCTCAAAATAATCTCTCCCCTATATCCGTGGGTATAGCATAGCATAGATAGGAAGTCAAACCCATCTGTAAAAAGTTAGATATTGCGGGCACAGCTGAGGTGTAATTCCACAAATCAAGCCGGGCGACAGTTAGGAAAAAGAACTGCATGAAGCACTCAGTTGACTGCGGCAATCTGCCGCGCCCAGTTCGGTTGACCTGCTTCAGGGAAAGCAGCAGCGAGGTGCCAGGTGGGCGCGTTTCACAGTTGTCTTAAATTGACACCCCCAGCACCGGCACCTTTAGAGAGGATTAACAAATACAAAGCGCCTTTTTCAGACAGCTGAAAAAGGCGCTGGACAGAAGTATTTTACGGAGTAAATCCTTGAGCTTAAAGTTAGACAAAGCAACTGCTAACGGTAAGATTTCCCAGAGCGGGTAACGTACCTGTATACCCAGTTAAGTTGACAACTAAATCGTTACTCGTCTGAAAACCAGCAGTACCATCATTAACGACAAGGTAGGTGCCGGCGATGGAGCCAGCTGTAGCCACAACTAAAGCAGCGCTATTAATTCCTAGAGCTTGGTTTCCGGTTAATGCTCCATTAGCATCGGTAAACACTTGAGTTATGACATCTTGCAAAGTGGTGGCAGTGCTATTGGTGGCACGGCTAAAGCTACTAGGGGCATTCATAGCTGATCCACTTTGGGTGAGCAGGTCTATTTTATCACTGCCAATAGCAAAGTCGGTAATGCGATCGCTGGCGGATACAGAAGATTGTCCAAACTGGAAGATGAAGGTATCTGCACCCGCGCCACCTGTTAGAGTATCTTGACCGGCACCCCCGTTGAGAGTATTATTGGCAGTGTTGCCTGTAATAGTGTTGGCTAAACCGTTGCCGGTGCCGTTAATTGCAGCGGTGCCGGTTAAGGTGAGGTTTTCAACTTCTGCTGTCAAGGTGTAGGTGATGGAAGACTGCACCAAGTCGGTTCCTTGAGCTGAGAGTTCGGTGACGATATCTGCGGCACTATCGACAACATAGGTATCGTTACCCAATCCGCCAATCAGGCTGTCGTTTCCGAGTCCTC
>CAZJNL010000062.1:0-11628 GCA_964546515.1 uncultured Oscillatoria sp. | reverse complement strand
GTGAAGATACCCCGCCCTTGGGTCTTTGACCGAATATCGGTGGCGTAGCCAAACATGGTCGCCAGCGGGACTTTGGATGTCACCTTAGCGAGTCCCTGTTCAGTGCTTTGGTTTTCAATCTGCCCCCGGCGGGAGATGAGGTCGCCGATGACGTTCCCGATAAAGTCTTCGGGAACTTCCACCTCAACCTTCATCATAGGCTCTAAAAGAGCCGGTGAAGCTTTCATCACTGCCTCTTTCATCGCCATCGACCCGGCGATCTTAAAGGCCATTTCCGACGAGTCCACTTCGTGGAAGGAACCGTCTACCATAGTAGCCTTAATGTCAATCACCGGGTAGCCAGCCAGGATGCCGGACTCGCAGGCTTCTTTCATCCCTTGCTCGGCTGGGGCGATGTACTCTTTGGGCACCGCACCCCCGACAATCTTGGAGACAAATTCAAAGCCGGTTCCCGGTTCGCCCGGTTCCACTTCGATCACCACATGACCGTACTGGCCCTTGCCGCCGCTCTGGCGGATAAACTTGCCTTCCGCTCTCACAGGTTTGCGAATCGTTTCTCGGTAAGCTACTTGCGGTGCGCCCACGTTGGCTTCCACTTTGTACTCGCGCAACATCCGGTCAACCAGAATCTCCAGGTGCAGTTCCCCCATACCGGCAATCACCGTCTGGTTGGTTTCTGGATCGACACTCACCCGGAAGGTGGGGTCTTCTTCTGAGAGCGCCTGGAGCGCCTTGGAAAGCTTCTCCATGTCCTGCTTGGTCTTGGGCTCGACGGCCACGGAGATCACCGGTTCAGGAATAAACAGGGACTCCAGGATAATTTGCGAGCTGTCCTCGCAGATTGTATCTCCTGTAAAGGTTTCCTTCAGACCCAGGGCTGCGCCCAGATCGCCGGCCCGCAGTTCGTCCACCTCAATCCGGTCGTCCGCCTTGAGAACGATCAGGCGAGACACCCGCTCTTTTTTGCCCTTGGTGGAGTTGATCACGTAGCTGCCTTTCTTGAGAACCCCGGAGTAAACCCGAACAAAGGTCAGCCGTCCGTAGGGATCTGCCATAATCTTGAACGCCAGAGCTGCCAGGGGCTGGCTGTCATCGGCTCGGCGCTCCGCTGTTTCGCCGGAAGGCAGCATCCCCTGAATCGGCGGAATGTCAAGCGGTGAGGGCAGGTAATCCACCACAGCGTCCAGCATTAGCTGCACGCCTTTATTTTTGAAGGCGGAGCCGCACAGCATCGGCACAATCGTCCCGGCAATCGTGCCTTGGCGCAGCGCTGTCTTGATCTCCTCTTCGGTCAGCTCTTCCCCTTCGAGGTACTTCTCGGTGAGGGCGTCATCCGTTTCTGCCACGGACTCAACCAGCTTCAGCCGGTACTCCTCAGCCAGCTCCCGAACGTCTTCCGGAATTTCGGTGTCCTCAATATCGGTTCCGATGTCGTTGGTGTAGATTTTGGCCCGCATGCGCACCAAGTCTACAATCCCCCGGAAACTGTCTTCGCTGCCGATCGGGATTTGGATGGGCACGGCGTTCGCCCGCATCCGGTCGCGGATCTGGCCATAGACCTTGTAGAAGTTGGCTCCTGTCCGGTCCATCTTGTTGACAAAGGCTATTCGAGGCACCTTATACCTGTCTGCCTGTCTCCACACTGTCTCGGACTGGGGCTGCACGCCCCCCACCGAGCAGAACACCGCGATTACCCCATCCAACACCCGCATGGAGCGCTCCACTTCGATAGTGAAGTCTACGTGCCCCGGAGTATCGATAATGTTGATCTGATGGTCTTTCCAGCTGGTGCTGATAGCAGCGGCAGTAATGGTAATGCCCCGCTCCCGCTCCTGTTCCATCCAGTCTGTTACCGTGGTTCCTTCGTGAACCTCTCCGATTTTGTGAACCACACCGGAATAGAACAGAATTCGCTCTGTTGTTGTCGTCTTGCCTGCGTCAATATGGGCTGCAATTCCTATATTGCGTACTCTTTCGAGCGGGTTGTTACGTGCCACAGCTACCTCCAAAATTTCTGCCGCTGATATTTATGGGTTGCCGCTCTGTGCGCGATTCTATGCCGGCATTCTTGACAGCAGCACTTGTGCTCCCCTCAAAATGCTTTACAACGGGCCTGAAAGTTGCAACCTT
The DNA here is from genome assembly GCA_964546515.1 of uncultured Oscillatoria sp. GTDB lineage: Bacteria > Cyanobacteriota > Cyanobacteriia > Cyanobacteriales > Oscillatoriaceae > Oscillatoria. The sequence goes on along the minus strand of CAZJNL010000062.1, from coordinate 9,498 downwards.
TACTGACCCAACATGAGAATCTCATCCCATCGCTAAAAGCGTTTGGGACTTTTTGAGCGCTCGTCCACGCGCTTGTTTTGCCGCCCCAGGTGACGGCTTCGTGGATACCGAGTTCCCCCTTAATATATTTTAATATTTTTCGTTACCTTTTGTTCACTTGGGAACCCACGGGCGGGAACTCGGACTCCTGAGCCTTAGTACCGGTAGTGCGAGAACGCCTTGTTGGCTTCCGCCATCCGATGAGTTTCTTCCCGTTTGCGAATCGCACTTCCCGTCTCGTTGGCGGCATCCATCAGCTCGTTGGCTAACTTGGAGGCCATTGTGCGGCCCCCTCTCGCCCGGGCGTACTGGATCAGCCAGCGCAGCGCCAGTGCCGTCCCCCGCTCGGAACGGACTTCCATCGGCACCTGGTAAGTGGCACCTCCAACCCGCCGCGCTTTCACCTCCACCAGCGGTGTGGCATTGCGGACGGCTTTTTCAAACGTTTCCAGGGGATCGCCGCCGGTGCGCTCCTGAATGGTTTTGAAGGCGTCGTACACAATCCGATAGGCGAGGGATTTTTTGCCACTCTCCATAACCCGCCGCACCATCATGCTTACCAAGCGGCTGTTATACACGGAATCTGGAGGAACGGGACGTTTTTGAGCGCTACTGCGTCGCGACATAATCAGTGTTCAATGATATAATGATCTGGTTTTTTCGTTTCCATTCAATTTAGCTGCCAGCGCAGCGCGGACAGTCGCCGGTCGGGGCTGCTCCCGGGGGCCTCCCCCTACCCTATGAACCGTTCTGTTCCCGCTGGCCACACGGGATTGGCTGAATTGTTGATTCCTGCTGCTTTATCGCTCCGGCTGCCGGCTGGCGGGAGGAGCGCTATACAAAGAGAGGCTATCTACTTTTCTGTGAGCGGGCATCTGCCGTGTGCTTGCTGTTGCTCCAAGACGATCCCTCGAGCTTGTGCGCAACCGCTCAACCTACTTCGTCGCTGCTTTAGGACGCTTGGCCCCATACTTAGAGCGACCTTGACGGCGGTCTTTTACCCCAGCGGTATCTAGCGTCCCACGGATAATGTGGTATCTAACACCGGGTAAGTCTTTCACCCGTCCGCCCCGAATCATCACCACTGAGTGCTCTTGCAGGTTGTGGCCAATTCCCGGAATGTACGCTGTCACTTCAAATCCGGAAGTGAGGCGAACCCGCGCCACCTTACGCAGCGCTGAGTTTGGCTTTTTCGGGGTTGTGGTGTAAACTCTTGTACAAACGCCACGACGCTGAGGGCAACTCTTCAAAGCCGGCGATTTAGTTTTCTTCTGGATTTTTTGGCGTTCGCTACGAATGAGTTGCTGAATTGTGGGCATGGCTTAAGGCGTGTGCAGCTTTTTGCTGTTCAAACTTTCAACAAAAGGACATTATATCTATTTTGCTGGTCTTTTGTCAAATCTTTTCTTCAAAAACCTCAAAACCCGCGCTGCGTCCCCCGCTTTGGGTGTCAGACAGCAACGCGCCTTCTCCGGTGGAGAAGGAGTGACCGCACCCACAGCTCGCGGTGGCGTTGGGGTTGTGAAAGCGGAAACCGCCCCCCATCAGATCCTCTGAGTAATCTAAAGTCAGGCCGGTGAGGGTTTTGACGCTCTCGCCATCGACAGCGACCTGAATCCCGCTGCTCTGACAGACTCGGTCGTCAGGTTTGACGGCGGCGAATTCCATTATATAGTACAAGCCGGCGCAGCCGCCTGCCCCCACCCCCAGCCGAAACAAGGCGTTGGGATTCTCATGCTTGGACTTCAGGCGCTTGATTTCGCGGACGGCTGCTGCGCTCAGGTGAATCATGGACTTGTGCCTGGTCAGAAACGAAACTAGCTTCCTTTTTATCCTCACACGGAAGCTACCCTCTGCGCTACGGCGCAGGAAGTAAACCCCCGGACGCCCGGGGCGGGTAGCCTTCAGGGCGCAAGTCCGAATATCATTGGTGCCCGGGCGGCCACGGGGGCCCTGGTGTCAACTTTAGCGCCCAATAACATAAGATTGATTAATCTTGCGAGCGACCGCCAAGGACGCCAAGAACGCCAAGAAGCAACCTCAGGGCTTTCTTGGCGTCTTGGCGGTTCATTATCAACGGTTTCTGGGATGGCCTCGACCCTCGTGCGGAGCCGGTGCGAATCACGACTCTCTAGGATTTGACGCGGGCGTAGTCGTCTTGGAACCGCACAATGTCGTCTTCTCCCAGGTATTCCCCATTCTGCACCTCAATCAGCACTAGGGGAATCACGCCGGGATTTTCCAGCCGGTGGGACGTACAGGGGGGGACGTAGGTGGACTGATTGCTGTAAATCAGCTCCTCCGTGTCGCCGCACGTTACCTTCGCTGTCCCCGATACGACGATCCAGTGCTCGCTGCGGTAGTAGTGCATTTGCAAGCTGAGGCGGTGCCCGGGGTTGACTTCTATGCGCTTGATTTTGTATCCGCGCCCCTCTTCCAAAACAGTGAACGATCCCCAAGGACGCAATTCCGTCGCGGCAACAACCTTGCTACCGGCAGCTCCCACCATTGCTTGCACTTGAGATATTTCTTTAACTTGGGCCATGATTGTCTCTCCTTAAGGATTGCTTGTGCAATTGGGGTGCCCGATTCACAGATTGGTTTTGGCCATCACGCTGACGTTTCGGGCAATGATTTCTACAAAGGCTGTAACATCCCGCAGCTACAACTTCTTGGACATGCTCCCACGTCTGGGACGGATTTTTATGAAGATATGTTGAGCGTGCCTTAAGATAACTGAAAAGCAGGGAGTGTCATCCACCTCTTGAATCTGCCCAAAGCGGGCACCGAACTCCAACATAGCAAGTTCTCCCCAGGGGCTGCGATCAGCAAATTGCTCACTTTCGCCAATTTACATAGAATCTTTACCTGTCCCGCCCTGCGCTTTAACTAAGCTTTAACTCGTCAAGGGCGAACCCAGAAGGAAACACGTCGGGAACACCAGCGAGGCGGGAGTGAAGGGATTACGTCTGATTGATTTACTTTTAAAATAAACCGCCAAGACGCCATAGACGCGCGACTCGGCTTCCCGCAGGGTAGAGCGCCAACAAGAAAGAGGATATAGGAAGAGGGATATAAAATTAATAGGGGCAATTGACCGGAGATGATATAAGAGGCGTGCGGCGGGAGCTTTTGTGGGCTGTCACCCTACAGGGGAAGTGGGGGGTTTGGCCTCAGTTCAGTTTAAGTTGACACCAATGCCCCCGGTGGCTGGCCCTTGTACCCCTAACCCTACTGCCCGAGATCCAGAAAAACGCCCAAACCGTTGTGGACGGGAGCCGCCGTGCGGGGCGGGCGGTCGAGGAGCTGGCCCCCGAGGTAAAGGCCGGTGGAACTGCCGCCGTCGAGATTGAGGGCGTCAACTGCCCCCAGTTGCTGCATCAGTTGCGCCAATTCCGCCAAAGTGGCACCGGCACCCCCAGCGCGGTTGTGAACCGCCACTATTAATAGTGTTCCCGCCGCAGTTACACCAATGGCGCTGCGCGACGCCGTTTGCTGGTTAAAAGCCTCGCTGAACCCTTCCGCTTTGGCATCCAGAACAAATTTCCCCCCCAAACCAGAAACAGATTGCAGCAAAACCGGCCCCGCCCCCAGTATGTGCGGGTAGCTGGCAAACTCAGCCGGCACAGTGGCGCTTTCCACACTCAGACTGGTGCTGGTGGGGAGGGCGTCTGCCGGCACCTTGCGGAAAACTAAAATGTAGCCATTCGGCGGAATAGGAAAAGCAGTTTTGCCCGGTTCCCCTCCAGGCAGCTGAGCCGTCACTTGGCCATTCTCGACAGCGACAACAGTTTCATTATCGCTGAGGACAGTGTAAGTCGCCCCCCACTCGCCGGTGTAGCGGGCAATCCCGTCTCCCACATAGGCACTGTTGAGAAAAAGCACCGGCAAGCGAACTCCAGTTGCTGTGCTGACAAATTCCTGCAAACTGAGACGCCCGATTTTGACATTACCGGCATCATCCCAGGCGATTGCGCCCCGGTTGAGAATCGGACTGGACAGCCACCGGCCATCCAGGCGAATCGCACCCAGAGGCAGCTGGTTATTGCGATTAAAAAAGCCGCCGTTAATCGCAGCTGACGCCCGCAACTGGCTTGCTGTCTCCATCAAAGGCGCAATCCCCGTTTGATTGCTCACTTCCCGCCGCAGCGGTTTGACACTAATTCCAGGCTGCCGCAAATCGACTTCCAGCCACACCACAGGAAAGCGGTCAGCCCCCAAACTCAAATACCGCTGCCGCCACCGCAACCCCTGCGTCCAGAGGATATCTTTCTCTACCATAGAATCCGGTCGAATGTCAATCTCCAAACGACTCGGATTGCTGAATGTGGACACTCGCGGACGCCAACCGGCAGGCACCGCCACTCGTATATTGGTCTGGTTGCCAGCCGGTTCCACTTTCACGAAATTGGGTGTGGGGCACTGGGCGCTGGGGACTGGGCATGGGGCACTGGGCGGTAATTGTTCTTTTTCCCCATCCCCGATTAAACTGTCCCCATTGCTGACGCCCCCTGCTGCCGGTGGGTTAAAGCGCTGTGCTAGGGCCTGCTCCGTCTGGCCATCCAGCGCGATCGCCCATTCATCGAACTTGGGCTGTTTGTTCCGCACCGGCTTGGACTCGTCATCAGGTTTCTCCCCACCGGCATTTTGCGGTGCCGGCAAAATGCCGGTGCTGGAAACCTGCGGCTTCGACTCGTCATCAGGTTTGTCCCCACCGGCATTTTGTGGCCCTCGAAAGATGCCGGTGCCGGAAACCATCGGCTTCGACTCGTCATCCGGGGGAGTTGCCGGTGCCGGTGGTGCCGGATTTGGGTTAGGTGGCGAAGAAGGTTTGGCCGGTGCCGGTGGCGGCGGTGGAGTCAAAGTGCGAGAAAAATTAGCTTGCCAAGTTGCAGGCCGGTCGAGATCGACGACAATGCGAAAGCTGGGCGTAGCCGCAGGCTTTGCCTGTCCTGAAGTGCGGATTCTTTCGATATAAGACATCAAAGATTCCGGAATCTCAACCTTTTGAATGTCCTTTACCCGGGCGACAGGGGTGGTGATTTGCAGAGTGTCCCCACTAACTCGCACCTGCCAGCCTGCTTGGGCTGCGAAATCGGTAATATCCAAATAGCGATATGGCCCTGTCAGCCGCGCCGGCAGGATAACAGGTGCCGGTGAGATCCCGAACCACTGCACCGGCTGTTTTTTCGCATCCCCTGTGCTCAGCAGTTCCACCCCTAACACTTGCCTGACTCCGGCGTCACTGATGCCGGTGCGAACGCTGCCAGATGACCCACCGGCCCACTGGCTCCAAGCTGCCGGCCAAATCCGGCCATTTAAAGAAACCTGACTTCCCTGTGCGACGGTTTGCGACGCACGAGCTAGGGGCGGGTTCATTCCAGATGTTTGCTGGGAATAAAGGATGTCTGCAAACCCGCCCCTGCTGCCACTGGCCCGCTCCTTGAGGGGGGCCAAAGGTTGCGGGGAAGGCACCCCACGGTTTTCCGGGTTTTGGGACAGGCGATCCGCCAGGACTGAGGCACTTGCCAAGCTCAGAAAAGTGGCAATCAGGGGTGCTGCAGCAAGATTTCTCAACAAAAAAGCCATGACTTTCAGTAATTCAGGGTTGATTCACACAGCGCCGACCATACGCCCTGGGGCTGGGGCTGCCGCACACAAGGGAGACACAGACGAGATGCCTGCGGTACGGTTAATTTTTTCAATCTGTGCTAAAATATAAAACCCACGGAGGAAAGGGCGCTGTCCCGTACCGAGAGCGGTTATCAGTAAAGCAGATTGGCCATGCCTGTCGGGATGGCACAGTGCGTAAAGCTGGTGATTGGTCTTAGAGAGTGATATCTCTAACATTTTCCTGCCATCCGACCAAAGGCATAACTCTAAAAACCATGAGCGCATTCCCTTGCGGCCAAATTGGAGCCGGCGCGTGCGTGCCGGCAACATTTGGTAGGGGGGTTGTGATGTTTGCTGGTAATATAGCGTTTCTATTTCACTTGTGAAAGAGCAGAAACCGGGTTTCTTCAACAAACCCGGTTTCTGGCCCCCAGAGGTTTCACAAATCATTTAGAACCGCGATAAAGGATGTCTGTAAACCCGCCAGGGCAACGACATCAGCCGAGATTTACAGGAGGGAGCGCTCAACGGCGCAAAAATTGCCACCCAGTCGTAGGCTATCAGATCCAGAATCTAGGGAAGCTCCCACGAGGTACCCCTTGAAGCTTCCCGACTGATAACAATTATTACCGATCTTCGCGCCCGGAAAGAATTCCCTATCCCTTACGGCAATAACTTCGGGCGGCAAACTTCAGAAAAGCCAATCAATAAATCCCAAGCAAAAGTAGAGCAATAACTAGCTGAATGAACCATACTATGAGCAACTCGAGCGTGAATCAATTGGGCACACTGAATCAATTAAATCCAGGCGAAAATGCAAATTATCAGGGGCAGCGCTGGCTGGTCGAAGAGCGAGATGCCTGCGGTGTGGGCTTTATTGCCAATCCCGCCGGCGGCGCGAGCCACGAGATTATTGCAGCTTCCCTGTCCGCTCTAACCTGTATGGAACACCGGGGTGGCTGCAGCGCTGACCAAGATTCCGGTGATGGCGCAGGGCTGATGACGGCTATCCCTTGGGAGCTTTTTGAGGAGTGGCTGGCTGAACGCGGCGTCAGTAAGGATGGAACGGCTGAAATAGCTGTGGGGATGGTGTTTCTGCCCCAAGAACCGGCAGCTGCAGCCCAAGCGCGACAAGTTGTCGAAAAAGTTGCTATTTCGGAAGGGCTGACTGTCCTCGGCTGGCGCGTCGTGCCGGTTCGCCCTGAAGTTTTGGGGGCGCAAGCGCGGGAAAATCAGCCCCAGATTGAACAAGTTCTGCTGCAGTGCCCCCATTTCCAAGGAGACGCTCTGGAACGAGAATTATACCTAGTGCGCAAGCGCATTGAAAAGACAGCGGCGGCTGAGGGACAATGGGCTGAGGATTTTTACTTTTGCTCTCTGTCTCACCGGCAGATTGTCTATAAAGGTATGGTGCGCTCAGCGGTACTCGGCGAGTTCTACACCGACTTAAAAAACCCAGCTTATAAAACTAACTTTTCCATCTACCACCGGCGCTTCAGCACGAACACTATGCCCAAGTGGCCACTGGCTCAGCCACTGCGCCTGCTGGGGCACAATGGGGAAATTAACACCCTTCTGGGCAACATTAACTGGATGATGGCCCGGGAAGCTGACTTGGCCGGTGCCAACTGGGGCGAACGCTTACACGAACTCAAGCCAATTGTCAACCCCAACAACAGCGATTCCGCCACCCTGGACAATGTGATGGAGTTGCTGGTGCGCTCTGGCCGAACCCCCCTGGAAGCAATGATGATTTTGATTCCGGAAGCATACCAGAATCAGCCAGATTTGTCAAGCCATCCGGAAATAGTCGATTTCTACGAATATTACAGCGGCATTCAGGAAGCTTGGGATGGCCCAGCCCTGGTGCTGTTCAGCGACGGCAAAAAAGTGGCAGCCAGCCTCGACCGCAATGGTTTGCGACCGGCACGCTACGTTATTACCCGCAGCGGGCTGGTAGTGGTGGCTTCAGAAGCAGGTGTGGTGGACATTCCCGAAAGTGACATCCTGGAAAAAGGCCGGCTCGGACCCGGACAGACGATCGCTGTTGACCTGGAAACCCACGAAATTCTCAAAAACTGGGACATCAAGCAGCGGGTTGCCGCTGCGAATCCCTACGGGGAGTGGTTGCAGCTGCACCGGCGCAAACTGGAAGCCCAACCCTTTGAGGCTTCCACGACAATGGACGCCGAAACCGCCCTGCGCTACCAAACCGCCTTCGGCTGCACCAGCGAAGACCTGGATATGGTTATCGCCGAAATGGCCAGCACCGGCAAGGAGCCGACCTTCTGCATGGGCGACGACATCCCCCTCGCCGTGCTGTCGGAAAAACCCCATGTGCTCTACGACTACTTCAAACAGCGGTTCGCCCAGGTGACCAACCCGGCAATTGACCCGCTGCGCGAAAAACTGGTCATGTCCCTGACCCTCGAACTGGGAGAGCGGGGTAATTTACTCGAAGCCAAACCAGAATTCGCCCGGTTGCTGAAACTGGAGACGCCGGTAATCAATGATGCGGAACTGCAACAGATACGGCAGTCTGGCTTTGAGACGGCTACCCTGTCAACTCTATTTGAGATTGCCACCGGCCCAGATGGACTGAAAAAGGCCACAGAACAGCTGTGCCAGCAAGCTGCACAAGCAGTGCGTGCCGATAAGAAAATCCTGATTTTGAGCGACCGCACCCCCCAAGCAATTGGCCCTGAATACAGCTACATCCCTCCCCTGCTGGCGGTGGGCGCACTGCACCACCACCTGATCCGGGAAGGGCTGCGGATGAAGGCGTCGCTGGTTGTCGATACCGCCCAGTGCTGGAGCACTCACCATTTTGCCTGCCTGATTGGCAACGGTGCTAGTGCGGTTTGCCCCTACCTGGCTTTGGAAAGCGTGCGCCAGTGGTGGTCAGATGCCAAAACTCAAAAACTGATGGATCTTGGCAAGCTGCCGGCTGTTACCCTGAACGCCGCCCAAGCTAACTACCGCAAGGCGGTGGAAGAAGGGCTGCTGAAAATCCTGTCCAAGATGGGGATTTCTCTGCTGTCCAGCTATCACGGGGCGCAGATTTTTGAGGCGATTGGGATTGGCCCGGATTTGCAGCAGTTGGGCTTTGAGGGCACGGCGTCCCGGATTGGCGGGCTGAGCGTTGCGGAATTGGCCCAGGAGGTGCTGTCTTTCCACAGTCGCGCTTTCCCGGAACTGACGGGGAAGAAGCTGGAAAACTTCGGCTTTGTCCAGTACCGCCCCGGTGGGGAGTACCACATGAACAGCCCGGAAATGGCCAAGGCGCTGCACAAGGCGGTGGGGAAGAAAGCATACGACCACTATGAGGTGTACCGGCAGTACCTGCAAGGGCGTCCGGTAACGGCGCTGCGGGATTTGCTGGAGTTCAGTGGGGATCGCCCGCCGCTGCCGGTGGAGGAAGTGGAGCCGGTGGAAGAGATTATGAAGCGGTTCTGCACCGGCGGCATGTCTCTGGGGGCGCTGTCGCCAGAAGCTCACGAGGTGCTGGCCATTGCGATGAACCGCATCGGGGGCAAGTCCAACTCTGGCGAGGGGGGCGAAGATCCGGTGCGCTTCCAGATATTAGATGATGTGGATGAGGAAGGTCGCTCTAAGTTGCTGCCCGATTTGAAGGGTTTGCGCAATGGAGATACGGCTTCTTCGGCGATTAAGCAGGTGGCTTCGGGTCGTTTTGGGGTGACGCCGGAGTATTTGATGCACGCCAAGCAGGTGGAAATTAAGATCGCTCAGGGGGCGAAACCTGGGGAAGGGGGGCAGTTGCCTGGGAAGAAGGTGAGCCCGTATATTGCTTTCTTGCGCCGGTCGAAACCGGGGGTGACGCTGATT
>CAZJNL010000061.1:0-11628 GCA_964546515.1 uncultured Oscillatoria sp. | reverse complement strand
TCTTGTAGAGACGCGATTTATCGCGTCTAAACCCTAAAGCTGACTTTTTCACTTTGAACTTTAAGGGGTTCCGCCAGCGCCTCAGCCACCGCTTTGAGAACTTTGGAATCACTCACCATCATTGCGTGCAAAGCAACAGGCACTATGACTTCTCGCCCCACCGGCATTTTGGAACTGGTTGCCGGGAAAATCATCAGGTCGTAAGGCGTCCAGATGGAGGTGAAATTCAGCTTTTCCAGCATCGCCACATCCCTATTCAAATCCCGCAGAAACTGGCTGTCAGGACGCATCTGCACGCAGCCCGGTCGCCTGGAAGCGTAGCCGGTCAAAGTGCCGTGGTGAGGGGAGGAGATGGCGATAAAGCGCTGCACGCGGTCAATTCCCCCCAGGCGCTGCAGGTAGTACCGGCTGACAATCCCGCCCATGCTGAAACCGATGAGATCGAAGGGCTGTTCTGGCCCAAAGGTCTTGGCCGCGTAATCCGCGACTTGTCCCGCCAGATGGACAAGGCATTTGTCTCCATTATTCGGGATGAGGTTGAGGCCCCACACAGACCACCCCAGCTGGCTCAAGTATGCAGACATGATATTAAATGTCGCAGTTGTGTCCCACATGCCGTGAATCAGCAGGACTGGATTGCGGTTGTTTGAACTTTTCATTTTGCCTGAAAAAGATCGCCTGATCCCAGCATAGACCGGCTTCCCACTCCCAGCCATGTCAGGGCAGCCCTTGCAGGCCGGTTGGATCACTCTAGGGTAAATCCGTTTAATTCGTTTATTTTTAGCCCTGGGCGCAGCAGCGGTGTGGGCTAGACACCAACCGGCAGCCAATTCTTAAAAGCCGTGCAGAGAATTGCAAAGGAAAATTAGGGCGCTCCTGCCCATCTGGCGGAAAAGACAGGCTTTGGGCGGCCCGATATGTTAAATTTTATGAATAAATCCCCCCAGTCTGAGAATCAGACTTAGGAAAAATTCATAATTATCCCAGATCCGATTCTTCCACGCAGCACAGCGGTCTGGGTCTGACCGGCCTGCTGTCCCCCCATCCAGCTGTTGAGACAGCAGCAGCGTTGATTAGCATCCACGTTAGGAGTTATCGCCATGTTCGGTTTCATCAAGAACTTGTTTGCCGGCATTTTTGGCTTCTTCGGCAGGCTGTTTGGCTTCAACAAGTCTGAATACGTTCTGGAATTCGACTCAGGCTCAGCCACCGTCCCAGCGGCGAAAAGCCAGCCCGCTCAGCCGGCTAAAACCCAGCCAGCCAAACCGGCAGCCCCCCAGGCAAAAGCTAAGGCAGAACCGGCACCAGCCCAGCCAGCCAAACCGGCAGCCCCTGCCAAAGAGTCAAAGCCGCAACCCCCGAAAGCAGCCTTTCAGGCGAAAGCGACCGAGCCTGTCGGCGGTTTTGCCACTCGCTACTTGGTTCCCAGCCCAACTTCCACTCGCCGGCGTCCGGGTGCGAACATGAACACGTTCCTCGACATGGCCAATCAAGTGAAAACTGCCCGATAGCAGTGGGTTAGGGTGTTCCGGCGTTTTGTAGGTACAGTTGCTGCCTCAATCTTGAAAGTCTCTCGTTCCCAGGGCGGGCAACGCACGCCCGCCCCTACTGGGAATGCTCCCCGGTAGGCTCCGCCGCCGGTTGGTTGGCCCGCCCTCAAGTGGCAGACGCCACAGCGCTATTTATAATATTAAATACCCGGAAAATACAAAAAATAAATGCTTGTGCGCAGCGAATTATATGAAAAGCAGGCAATGCAGTTGATTAATCTACTTAAGATTAATCATTCTATAGCTCCGGTGGCCTGCCGGAAATTTAAGATTAGGAATCAAGAAGAGACAAGAGGGTTAATGGGATTTTAATTTTTAATTTTTAATTCCCGGGCAGCCGCCACCAGGGAAAGAGCAACCACCGGCGCGGTGACTGCTCTGAGGATGCGACGCCCCAGGGAAACGGGTTGGAAGCCGGCGGACATGGCCTTAGCCACTTCGGCGGGCGTCCATCCTCCCTCTGGGCCGGTGGCGATGACAATATTGGGCGTTGGATTCGAGTCGTTCCCGGGCAGAACCTGGGAGAGGGATTGTTGGTCAGACAGGCAATCGAGTAGATGCGGGCTCTCAGGGCGAGCCACACAAATGTAAAGGGTTGAAACATCTGTAGCGGCTTGCTCCCTCAAAGCTTGAGGAAAAGGCACCGGAGCGAGAATAGCCGGCACCAGTTGGCGTTGTGATTGCTCAGCGGCTTCTTTGGCGATGCGCCGCCAGCGTTCGATTTTCTGAGTTCCGGGAGCGAGCAGGGTGCGCTCGCTGATCACAGGCGCGATGCAGGTCACGCCCAGTTCTGTGGCCTGACGCACCACCTCGTCAAATCCATTCCCTTTCGGCAAAGCTGCCATTAGGGTCAAGTCCACCGGCAACTCGGTTTGCGCAGGCACCGGCTCTAAGATGTGAGCGATAGCTGGCACTCCTGCCGCCAAGTGCAGCCTCGCCAGCCACCACTGCCCAAGGCAGTCGATGGCGATAAAGCGATCTCCCTCCCGCAACCGCAACACCCGACACAAATAGTGCTGCTGTTGGGCAGTCAGGTGAATGTGCTGGTTGTGGACTTGGGAGGGTGCGAGCGCCAGCCGTTGCAGTTGAGCCATCTGCCGAAAGTGGGACTTAAGTGAGAAGTGAAACAGCGACAGGTGGGGCACCGGCGTTTGCAGAGACTGTCGAGACATGTGCTCGATAACTAATCCCGCATGCCGCCGGGGGCAAAGCCCTTCAAGGGAAGGTCGGGCCGGCCAGACCTTGCCGCCTTTAGACTTCCCCCTTCACCTGTCTGAGGTAGGACTCGATCGCTTCTGTAGCCAGCTGGACGAGAGGCTTACCTTGGCGCTCCGCTTCTGCTTTGAGCTCGATGTACACCTCATGGCGAAGGCTAACCCGGTGGCGGATTTTATTGGGATCGATAGGAGTTTCTTCAGCGGGAGCCGCCTCTTCGTTAGCGCTGGGAGCGGTAACTTCTGGTTTGACTTCTTGTTGTTCGTTAGTTGTATCAGTTGTCATCGTGGAAGCTGCTGAATAGGTAGAGGTAAACTGACGGATGGATTCTAGACCGACGCGAAAACAAAAATCCCCAAAACTCTCTGCAGGTTGCCGCTTTTGCTTGAAATAAACAAAAATCGGCTCCAGAAAAGTTTCCAGGTCCCTGATGGGAAGCTTATCGACATAAGCTTCTGCCAGCCGCGTCAGGTCAGGAGAACCCCCCAGCCAAACCTGATAGGCTTCGGGGGAACTGCCGACAAACCCTAATTCCGCCATGTAAGGACGAGCGCAGCCGTTAGGGCAGCCGGTCATCCGCACGACGAAATGCTCATGTTCCATGCCCAGCTTGTCCAGCAGCGCCCGAATCCGATCCAGTATACCAGGCATAGCCCGTTCAGATTCAGTAATGGCCAAACCGCAAGTGGGCAAAGCTGGGCAAGCCATAGAATAGCGCACCAGCGGGTCGATGTCGGTTTCCTTCTTGACGCCGCAGCGGTCCAGAATTTGCTGGATCTCCTGGCGATTGCAGGGTTCAATCTCGTAGAGAATCACATTTTGGTGGGGCGTCACCAGCATAGGCAGCTGAAACTTCTCCACGATTTCTCGCAGCGCCGTTTTCAGCTGCAAGCCGCCCTCATCCTTAATCCGGCCACTTTCGATGGAAATGCCGGCAAAGAGCTTGCCGTCGCCCATATCGTGCCATCCCAGGAAGTCTTCGTACTTCCAGGGCGGCAGCGGTCTGAAGGGTTCGAGCGGTTTGCCAAAATATTTCTCTACGACGCTGCGGAACTTGTCGGTGCCCCAGTCGTGGATCAGGTATTTTAAGCGGGCGTGACGCCGGTCAGCCCGATCTCCATAATCCCGCTGGGTGGCAACAATCGCCTTCACCAGGTCGTAGACATCTTCCCGGGCCACAAAGCCAATCGGGTCAGCCAGACGGGCGTATGTTTCCTCTTTGTTGTGTGTGCGCCCCAAACCGCCACCGGCAAACACGTCAAAGCCCTCCAGCTCGCCGGTCGGTTTGACGATCACCACCAAGCTCAGGTCTTGGGAGTAGAGGTCAATGGAATTGTCCCCCGGTACGGTGACGCTGCACTTGAATTTCCGAGGCATGTAGTGCTTGCCGTAAATCGGCTCCTGGCAGTCAGAGAAGACGGTGCCGTTGCCGTTGCGCTGCCGCGCCTCTCTGACGGCAGGGTTCTCTTCGCCGACGATCGCTTTTTCCCCATCCAGCCAAATCTCGTAGTAAGCGCCGGTTTGGGGTGTGAGCAGATCGGCGATGTTGTCAGCGTACCTCCGGGCGCAGTCGTAGTCGTGGCGGTTTTGGAACGGAGCGGGCGGTGCCATGACGTTGCGGTTCAGGTCGCCGCACGCCCCCAGGGTTGACCCCATATTTTGAATAATGGCCGAGAGCGTCGCCTTGAGGTTTTTCTTGAGGACGCCGTGCAGCTGGAAGCCTTGGCGGGTGGTGGCGCGGAGAGTGCCGTTGCCTACCTCGTCAGCGAGCCGGTCTAAGGTGAGATACAGCTGCGGCGGAATGAACCCTCCGGGGCTGCGGGTGCGCAGCATGAACTGGTAGTCCTTTTCTTGCCCTTTGACCCGATTGTCCCGGTTGTATTGCTGGTAAGAGCCGTGAAATTTGAGAATCTGAACCGCGTCTTCACTGAAGTGGGTGGTGTCTTGCAGCAACTCAGTGGCGAGGGGTTCGCGCAAAAAGTTGCTGCGTTCCTTGATGCCTTCCACCTTGGAAAGCTTGCGGTCGGTAGGAATTGCATTCGGAGAGTCAGCCATTAGAAAGATGCAGTGCGATGTGGGAAAAAGCGTTCGTCATTGAATCATGTGTCCCGCCGGAAGCTCCTCGGGAGCTATCATATCGCTTGACGCCTGGATTGGAACGGTTGAACCTTATTAGAGTCAGGAAAATCGGACATACTGCAAAGAACAGGTTTCCGATCTCCGCAAATGCCGACCGGCTTTGCAATGAATACTCTGATTTTATCATGGCCATCCCCCTGCCTGGGACGTTGCTGGAAATTCGCGCTCTCGCAGTCAACCGTCTAAGTCTAGCTGTTCGCCGCGCCCGACCTACCTGATTTGAGTCGGCCACGGAATTTAATTAAATCTACTTGGAGCGCCGCACAACTAACTGAGGCTGCACGCCCGCTCTCGCTCGAGTCAGGTGGACATTGCTTACTTTACAGCACATATCTGGTAAATGTCCACCCTCCCCAAAAGCGCCGAAACCGGTTTTATTTAAGAAAACTGGTTTGTGCTTCCCGAGCGAGATCGCACCTGCTCCGCTGTCTGGCAGTCACAGCCGGCACCCACCAGGAAGCTGTACCTCGCGAGCGGCTGTCTTGACAAGCATTAATTCTTAGGGCGTCGGTGCCGGCAATTATGTCGGCGCTGACTCGCGTTCTGCCTGCAAGCAAAGCACCTCCGAACAACCTGCCCCCACAGCGTAGCACACCCCAAAGCCAGTGCTCAGGCTGTGCCGCAGCAGGCGTTTAAAAATAATAAACCTGCATAGCGGACATGTCTGAACCGCTAGCGAGCGGTGGCTCCGTTATGCAGGTTTAGTGCAATTTAATTGGCTGCTGTGCCGGGGCTGGCAATGCTTAAGCATTGCCAGCTAAAGGAGGCAAGGATTTCAGTTAATCCACGTCGGCAAAGGCTTCTTCTTGCTGTTCTTGTTCAGATTCAGCTTGGGAAACCGAAGTAGCTGAGACAACGGCTCCTGCATCCAGTTTTTCCCGGACTTGCTGCTCGATTTTGTTAACCAGTGTCGGCCTTTCTTCCAGGTACTTGAGAGCGTTCTCCCGCCCCTGACCCATGCTGTCACCGTTATAGTTGTACCAAGTGCCTTTGCGGACAATTACGCCGGTTTCATCGGCGATGTCGAACACGCAGCCTATCCGGGAAATGCCTTTGCCAAACAGGATGTCAAACTCAGCGGAGCGGAAAGGAGGAGCTACCTTGTTTTTGGAGACTTTGACTCTGGCGCGGACGCCGTATTCTTCGGAACCTTTTTTCAAGGCTTCCTTGCGGCGAATGTCCAGGCGCACGGAGGCGTAGAATTTCAGGGCGTTCCCGCCGGTGGTAACTTCTGGGTTGCCGTAGGTGACGCCGATTTTTTGGCGCAGCTGGTTGAGAAAAATCACAATACAGCCGGATTTGCCGATGCTGCCGGTGATCTTCCGCAGGGCTTGGCTCATCAAGCGAGCCTGCAAGCCCATGTGGGCGTCGCCCATATCACCTTCGATTTCAGCCCGCGGAACGAGGGCCGCCACGGAGTCCACCACCACAATATCGACGGCGGCAGAGCGGACGAGCTGATCGACGATTTCCAGCGCCATTTCGCCGGTGTCGGGTTGGGAAACCAGCAGGTTCTGGGTATCGACGTTGAGCGCCGCTGCGTAAGTGGGATCTAGGGCGTGTTCGGCATCGACAAAGGCGGCTATCCCACCGGCTTTTTGCACTTCTGCGATCGCGTGCAGCGCCAGTGTCGTCTTGCCGGAGCTTTCTGGGCCATATATCTCAATCACCCGCGCCTTGGGCAAGCCACCGCCCAAGGCTAAATCTAAGGGGAGCGCCCCGGTGGAGATCGTCTCCACTTTCATGCGGGCAGCATCTCCCAGGCGCATGATTGAGCCTTTGCCAAAGTTGCGCTCAATGTGGTTGAGCACCATGTCCAAAGCTTTTTGCTTTTGTTGGACAACGTCAGTCGTTTCTGCAGGCATGCTTCGCTTCAAGGAGGGTACTTTGGGTTGTGAGGGTTTAGGGCAGAGTCTCTATTTTAGCGTTTAGCCTCAGGTTCGGGGCTGGCCAGGGTCACTCGGTCGAGCGGTGCCTCGGGCACTCGGTCGCAGCACAGAAGCGACGTTAATATAAGGGTTTTAGCGCCTAGCTCCCTTCGGCTACCTCAGCGTTGACGAAACAATCTACCCCCGTCAGAGCTCTTTTCCCCACACTTCCCTGAGTCACTCACCCGCCGCCGCCAGAATTCCACACAAAACTTAATACGTTGACGCGGCTCGGGAGCAAACGCTTTGAGCCATTTTTCTGTTCTTGAGCGGGGTTTATTGGGGCGCTTCGGGCCGGTGAGGGCCGGCACCTGACAGGAGTGGTGAAGTTCAATAAACTTTTGTTACTAAAAGCGATAAATCCGTAAATTTACTGTTGCGCATCGAGCGACGCTATGCAATGCCGGCGCGTTTGAGTAATTATACGCAATTGCCCCCGGCAAGCATTCCGCTATGACGCCTGTAGCGGTATTCACTACGGTCAAGAGCAGCCGCCATCGGCAGCCCGGGCTGAACCCGCAAGCAGACTGTAGGGCCAAAGCCGGTGGCACCCCCACCCAGCCGCAAGCAGCTATCCCGCCGGCACTCCGCGCGCGCTGCGGGATAATAGCTAAGCGACGCTCCGGATTTCTTACTCTTATTCTTCCGGTGTTTCCCCGTCACTTTCAAACTTTTGCCAGAACCACAGTTCGGGTTCCGAGACAATGTGCCGGTGCTTGTCGCGCACGGCGACCGGTTGGTATCCCCGCTTGCGCCAATCTTTGCGGTTGATTTCAGGGGGGCGAGTCACCAAGACGCAGTGATACTTATTGAAGACCGCAACGTGGGTGCCGTTGCGCTCGTAGATTCTGTCGGCCATCCAAAAGCCTTTGATTTTGTGGGATCTGACTCTTCCCATACCTAAAACCTCCTTTGCAGCGAGTCAAACACGCAAGGAACACTTTCTCACTTTCCGATCTTACAAAAAAGCTGCCCGCTCTATCACCCCCTGAAAATTGCAAAAACTGCCGAATAGTTGACAGTGTTCGCAACCTGGTTTTAGCCAGAAGCTAGAACTCATCCTCATCCTCCTCATCCTCATCCTCCTCACTGAAATCATCGAAGTCCAGCTCCCAAATTGCCCGGTAGTTATTCATTCTCATCCACGCCCTGCAGGTTATTTCTTGCTCGTACCGCGCTTCCGGGTCTTTGGGGCAGTAGAGAATAAACTTAGTGTGCTTGACGGTGACGCAATTTTCCAGCCGGCTTTGGATGGTAATGGCTCGCTCGTTCAGCCGCTTGTACACTACCATACTCGGGCAGCGAACCACCAGTTCCGTCATGTTGCTGTCGTCGTAGCGGGTGACGCGCCACTCGCAATGGCTGAACAGGGCTTTCAGGGAGCCGTCGAGCGCCTCGTACAAGCTTTGGCGCAGCGCCCGCCCCTCTTCAATCTCCCGGGCTAGGGCAAGATCCTCATCCGAGAGAGGTTCAGGTCGATCGGGGTTGTCGTGAGTCATGGGTGTTATCGCCTCAAACCTTTAAGCAATGCTACCTCGCTTGCGCGTTTCTTTGTAGGAAGTCCCAACATTTTTTATACCGGCTTTCATCATCTCGCGCTCCAGCAGGGCGAAGAAGCTAGTTCTGTCGCCACCCCGCACCACTGCCTGATTGTGAGCCTCCGCCAGAGCCACGGGATAGCCGCAGCCCTTTTGCACCTGAGCCACAGTCAGGCTGAGGGCCGACTCAAACAGCGCTGGATTTTCAGCCACCCAAGCTGGCACCTCAATGCGGGCAATTTCAGTCCCTACATGAACATAGCAAAAATAGATCCTGTGGGGGCCATACAGGTCTAAAATCCGCGCCGAACTGCGCCACAGGGGACTGCGCTGTCCGGGCTGCAAGAGGGACGCCCACAGGGTAGCATCTCGCACCGGCTCAAAAACCTGACAGGGTGCCCGTTTCGGCATCCCTTGGGAGTCGGTTTCCAGGCTGGGGGGACAGTGGGTGAAGCAGTCCGGGGTTTTGTAAGGGCAAGCTTGCAGGCGCAGGAAGTTGATCGCTTCCACGCTTCGCGAGGCGCTCAGATAGCCGGCGACGGGAATCCCAGCAGCTTGCAGCTTGTCCCAGGCGTCGAGAATCGCGCCCAGGATGCGGTCGCGAGCTTCTGCGGGCAGCGGTTCGAGAAACCAGTATATCAGAGAACCGTCCACCAGCGCGATGGTCGGCACCGGCGGGCGAGCTGGTGCCCAGATTGCGCTCGCCAGTTCTGCTAGCGCTGTCGCCTCCGACGCCGTGCGCCGGTGCGCAATCCACTCCTCTGTGCGTATCCCCCACTGGCGAGATTCGTAGAGGTCTTCTGGCCGGTAGAATACTTCTGGCAGGCTGTCTAAAAAGGGGTGCCGGCTCTGGCCATAGTGCAGCACTACCCGGCCTATGTTAATTAAATAGCAGTAGGCAATTTCGTGCTGGCTGGGGGCAATCTGAGAGCCATCCGTGGCGATTGCGGTGTGCGCTCGAGGGGGTGCGGCGACGAAGGCGCGAGTGGTAAGAGGCTCGACGGGTTCGGCGTTGGTAAATACTAGGCGATGTCGCCACTCCTGTTGCCGCGCTACCAATTCGTCGGAACGCGCTTCCGCTTGCTGCATCAGCTGCAGGGCTAATTCCAAGCGCTGGCGAGCCGCAAGTGCTTCCTGAGTCAGGTGCTTGCTGATGCCCGGGATTTGCCGTGCGAGTTTGGTGAGGTCCAGCATGGTATGGTTGGATTTTGGATTTGGGATTTTGGATGCTTGGATTGGCTCGATTATAATTGATTTTTGTTTTTTTTCCCGCCCAGACGCCTAGATGCGCTTCGCGCCGCTGCGAAGCACGCCAAGTCAAGAAAAGAGAGCTAATTTCACAAAATATTTATAATTTCTAGCGCTTATCAGAGCAGTGCTGTACATTTTTCGCGCCGGTCGCGAGAGCGGGGGGAGACGCGATAAACCCTTGTCTCTACAAGAAAATCCTGCGAATTGGGCTATCATTTTTATGCCGTTCTGTACCTGATGCGATTGAAAACCGCTCTAGATCTGAGCGCTGATGAACGCCGCCAGATGCAGAGCATCATCTGCGTTGAGCAGCCAGCGCTGTTCATCTGCGGTTAAGATTTCTATTGCCACTCTGAAAAATCCCTGGCAAATTGGGAGAGTGACAGCAGCTCGACGCCCGGGTTTTCACCAGCAGATTCTCGCTCTTGCGGGGTGTTGTACCCCCATTCTGCCAGATAAAGCTTGACGCCGGTGAGGTCTGGCTGCTGCTGGACTATTTCCAGGGTTTTCAGCCGGTCTTCCACAAACCAAATGACGGGATTGCCGGCAGACGCCTGTGATAAGTCTCGCAGAATAAAGTGCTTGGGGCGCTTCAATTCTTTGCCAAAGATATACTGTTCGGGCATTTGGATGCCTTGCTGCTGCAAAAGCTGGCGGACGAAGCGCCCTTCTTTAGTGGTAATAATTACCGTCAAAACTGAGTTTTCCACGAGCAGCTGTTGCAATTTTTCGGCAACGCCGGGGTAGAATCGGTGGTAGCTCAGCCAGTCAGCCAAATCACCGGCAATCCAGTCATCTCGCAGCCGGTCGAGTTTAGCGACGATGTCTGCAGCGTTGAGTTTTTCTTCTCTTAATAGCTGCGGCGCGATATTTAGCCAGTCTCGCAATATTTTTTCTTCAGAAACTCCCAGCAGTAAGGCGCGGATCAGCACCGGCATCTCCCAGCCGGTTTCGATAACCGGGCGCAGCCGGTAGAAAACGGGCGCTAAATCTGGGGGCGGTGTGGGGTTGGGGGGCGACCAGATTAGACAGTAGGTGCGCCATGCGGCTTGGAAGTATTCTAGCAGTCCGTCACAGAGGACGCCATCGAAGTCAAGAGCGAGGATTGTGGGCGCGTTTGCCGGCATGGTTGGTGGTTGGTGCGACATCCCTGTATATGATGCCACAGATTGCCGGCTGCACGTCACCGCTCCGTTATAAAAAGTAGGGTGCGTTGCCAGAGCGGGGAACGTGACAAGACGTCGGATTGATTGCCGGCAATTAATTTTTCTTGTTAACCCCAGTACCACTCGCTCGTGGCTGAGAGCCGGCACTCAGCCAGCCACGGCTCGAAGAGGATTGTTTTGATGGCGGTGCGAGTTGGTTCGTCAAGGCGTGCCGGCGCAAAAGACAGGACGCGAATAAAAGCGTTTTTTTATAGCGTTTTTCATATCAGTGCGGTACATTTTTCGCACCCGGCGCACATCCGGGACTCTGAGACGCGCCACTCGCGTTCTACAAGTAGGGGCGTCCTTAGAACATCCGATAGTAGGGGCGGGTTTACAAATATCCTTTGTTGACAACAGATATGTGGAGTGAACCCGCCCCTACCAACTCGCGGGTTTACAGATATCCTTTGTTGACAGCAGATATGTGGAGTGAACCCGCCCCTACCGGGGTGAACCCGCAAGTAGGGGCGGGTTTACTAACTTCCTGGACTTCCCATAGACATCTTGGGTGAACCCGCCCCTACAGGAAATTGTCCTCCATTTTTCAACCCGAAATGTACCATCACAAATTGAAAACTGCTAGAATTGCACCTCTATGGACTTGCCAGATTTAGCTCACGAACTGACGCAAAAATTTTAAAATGTTTACACAGGAGGCTCCCAGTGCTGGCAAAAAAAAAGCCAGCTCCCGATTCAGGTTTCTTTCTCTCTGGGGCAGAAAGGGTTGGGGCTCAGGCTGAATTAACAGAAAGTGCTCATCCGGAATTTCCAGATTATATCAAGTCCGGTGGCATCCTTA
>CAZJNL010000060.1:0-11659 GCA_964546515.1 uncultured Oscillatoria sp. | reverse complement strand
GGTCCCCTGCGCAGCACCGCACTGGTGCGGCGCTCGACTAAAATCAGGGTGTCCGCTACCAGAGCCAGCACCCGCCGGATTTTCCAAAGTTGCCAAGCCACGTAAAAGCACAACAGCGCTATCAGCGCATTCAGGACTAAAACCGCCGCCAGCATTTTTAACCTTCTCCGTGCTAAGCCCCTGAACTCCCGTTCCCGGGCCCACTCTACTAAGGCTGAACCTCACGCCGATCGTAGCAGCAGATTTCAGCCTTTGGCCATTGAGAAGGTATGCCCCCAGACTTATCTTGGGGGTGATTTTGACTTTATCGAATGCCTGAAACCCGATTTGAACTGCTGAAACCAGGAGTCACCGCCTCTGCAAAGACTGTGCGGGAAAGGTAACTATCCTTTCTGTCACTTTTTTATATCATTATACAGGAAAATTTTAAAATCTGCCGATATGCTTCCTGTCGCCCCCTACTTGAACTCTTCTGTTTGGCTTTCAGAACTCAGGTACTTCCAGTTTACAGACATTGCTGCCGGCGTAGTGCTTGTAAATGATTAGCGGGCTATTCCCAACCATTCGGCCCACGTCCCTGGCATCTAGACCGTTCTCTAACGCCAAAGTAATGAAGGTATGGCGAGTGTGGTATTGGGGGCGGTACTCAATCGGCAGCCCCTCTAAGACTTTTTTCCAGGCGCGAGTCAGGAAGTTATGAGCGTCGATATACCCTCCTTTAGGAGCTGGGAAAACTAAAGATTCGGGATCGGGTAACTCCTCGGGACGAATTGATTGCAGCAGGGAGCGCAGGCTGTCATTGCAGGGAAAGCGCCGGCTCTCGTGCGTTTTTGTGTCTTTCCTGCGCTTTTCTACTACCGCCTCACAGAAGGTTATTGCGCTCAAATCCGGGGCAATATGCTTCCATTGAAGTCCTACCGCCTCACTGGTTCTGCAACCAGTAAGGAAAAGAAACTTTACATAAGGAGTGTAATAGCTGTAAAACCGGCTGCTCTCGAAGCCTGCTATGATTAAGTCCCGATCAGCTGCTGTAAAAGGATGAATATCCTGCGGTTCTTTGCTGCTGGTTTCTATCTGATTTGCTAACCCTGCAAACGGGTTTTCTCCCTTCAACAGCCCCGTTTCTATTGCCCAATTACAGCACGCCTTTAACTGAACCAGCACCCGCTTGGCCGCACTAGGCGTCGTTTTTTAAAACAAAAAATACCGAATAATTTGGGCATCCTCTGGAGTTTGAGTGGGCAGAGATTTTATGTGATTGCGGGTTCTTCTGAAGTCACGGATGACGGTGGTAATGCTAACGGTTTTTGCTTTAAATTCAGCGTACTCTTCCCACAGCTGGAGCTGGGAAAAGCCCTTGGGAGGTTCGCTCCCCAAACTCAGATGAATTTGGGGCTTGTACTTGGCCAATGTGGGGTCAAAGTTCCCAGAGATAATGTCCAACTCAATTTGACCGGCCTTGGCTTCTGCTGTTTTCCTGTTGAGTGCGGTATCTGCCAGCCCCAGCGTTAGATATTTCTGCTCACCTGCGAATACTTGACGGGGCAACCGCAACCGCAACCGCCCCTGGAAGCTTTCAACCCCGACTGTCCCCTTGGATGCTTGCTCTGTGGTTTCCATCTGACTGTGCCGGTGAAATCATCTGCCTTCCCTCCATCGTAGTGATTTCACAGTAAAAATGGAGCACCGCTGGCCTAAATTGAAGCAAAAAGCCCAGAGCGTTTTATAATCCGCTCTGGGCTTGGGTTTGAAAGATGCCAGGAACCAGATTTGAACTGGTGGCACGCGGATTTTCAGTCCGCTGCTCTACCAACTGAGCTATCCCGGCAGGTTTTATTTCCACCCTTTGATAGAGTAACAAACTTCACCGGCTTTTGGCAAGTACCTGAGAAAAAATTTTTTTCCTTTTTCTCCCCCACTTGGCCATCACACCTGCTTTAAGCGCGTCACTTTCAGCTTAAACGTACCTACACCCGTTTCGCCAAAGGCTCGCACCCGGATAATATAGGTTCCCGTCTTAGCGATCCGGGCAAACAGCAACGAGTTGGTGCTGCCGTCGGGCCCGTCATCATTTTCCCCGACCGTTGAGCCATCTTCGGCGAGCAGGGAGATAATCGTGTCAAAGCTTTCCGAGGACAGGTCAATCGCCACTTGATCCCCTTCCGTCAGATTCATAATATAGTCTCTGGCAAACCCACCCTGCCCTGTGGGGATATCCTTCTCTGACAGCGTGTCCGAAACCTCTTTATTCGGCTCCAAGGGTATCGGGTTATACAACTTCTGTGGGCAGATTTGGCCCAAAGCACCGGCAGCACTCATGCCGATGAACAGCAACGTAGCAGGAACGAGCAGTGCTAGGCGAGAGTGCGAGGCAAAACAACGAGTCATGGAATCCGAGGGGGAGAGGGGGAGGGGCGGAAAAGCAGCTGGTTACGAATTAACAATCAACAATTAACAATTCCCGCTTGTCTTTCCCCTTTTAGGAATAGCACAAAATAAACTATTCTGGGCAGAGGGCCAGTGCCACGGCTGGCTCGGCGGCAGGGTTCACAGGCTCTTTTCCCCAAAACAATTTCAGCACAGTCAGGGAAAGATGTTGTGGTTGACACAGGTGAAAGTAACAGGTTAAAGCGTTTGCCGGCTCTAGGGCTAATTTGGCTCACCGGCGCAATCGCCGACCGGCTGTGGTTTGCCCTCGACCGGTCAGTGCCAGCCTGGGATCAGGCGGAGTATTTAACCGGCAGCCTCACATACTGGTATGCTTTGCAGCATCCCCAGATCCTCTCCGGCGAGTGGTGGGCGAGTTTGTGGGCGCTCTCCTCCAAGGTGCCTCCCCTAACCTACATAATAACAGCCGCTTTCCTCAATCTCTTCGGAGCGGGCCCTGATCCAGCCACTCTAATTAATCTATTATTTTCCGCCATTCTGCAGGCTGCGGTGTGCGGTTTGGGCGCAAACCTATTCAACCGGCAAGTGGGGCTTTGGGCTGCCGGTCTGTGCTTGCTGTTTCCAGGGCTCTATCTGGTTCGCCTGGATTTTCTGCTGGACTATCCGCTGACGGCGGTTGTGGCGCTGAGTTTCTATGGCCTGACGGTTTGGAGGGATGTTGGAACCGCATTGACGCCAAGGGCGCAGAGAAGAGGATGGTTGTGGGCGTCGGGGTTTGGGGTTTGTTTCGGGCTGGCTTTGCTTGTCAAGCAGACGGCTCTGTTTTTTCTGCTGGTGCCGGTGCTGTGGGTGGGGGTTGGGAATCTGTGGCAAAGGCGGTGGGGGCGTGTGGCTCAGCTGGCTTGGTCTTTGTTGCTGTCGCTGCTGGTGTGTGGCCCTTGGTATCGCACGAATTGGCTGCTGATTCTCACCGGTGGCAAACGGGCGACGGTGGATGCGGCGATTGCGGAAGGCGACCCACCCCTCCACTCTCTCGACGCCTGGACGTTTTACTGGAAAGACCTTCCTTATGCGGTTTCTTGGCCCCTGTTGCTGGTGCCGGTGGTGGGGTTGCTTCTGTATTGGTTTCGCTCAGCCAAACAAGAGAAGGAAAAGTCAGGACTGAAATGGCTGGCTGTGTTCTGGGTGGGGGCTTATCTCCTCTGTTCCCTAAATATCAATAAAGATTCCCGCTATGTCTTGCCCTATCTGCCGGTTCTGTCGCTGTTGTTGGCTTATGGCCTTACGCACTATCCCCGACGGTGGGGCAAATATGTCCGCTGGGGCACCGCCGGCACAGCTGTCTTATTAATGTTCCTCAATCTGTGGCCGGTGGGAGGTATTTTTGCTCACCGCCTGACGCAATTCTTCAGCCCCCGCGCCCAACATCACGCTTACCTGGGTTCTGAATGGCCCCACCGGCAGGTTATTGCTGAAATCATCCAGACACAACCCTATCTCGACTCCACATTAGGAGTATTGCCTTCCACCCCAACCATTAACCAGCACAATTTAAACTACTACGGTGCCCTAGCCAATTTCCAAGTTTACGGGCGTCAGGTGGGCGTCAATTTAAAGCAAGTCCCTCAGGATGTGCGCTCCCTTTCCTGGTTCCTCACCAAAACCGGCGATCAAGGTTCCGTCCCCAAGGAGGCTCAAACCGCCACCGTCTCTGCTGTCGAGGGAGGTTCGGATTTCCAGCTGCAAAAAACCTGGCCCTTACCCGATGGCAGCACTCTCAAACTCTACCGCCGCAAAGTGCCGCCGGTGGAGGTGCTGTCGGTGGAAAATAAGCAGGGGAACTCTGGCTCTCTTGTAAAACGCCGAATCGCGTCTGAGGGCTCTGAAGTCCAAAACAATCCCGAAATCCCCAAATCCCAGCCATCCCCAACCGCCATCCAGCTAGAGCGCGTCACGGTGCCAAAGCAGACACCCCCTGGGGTGCCGGTGCCGGTGACTTACGAGTGGTCGGGCCCCTGGCAGCAGCTGCAACCGGGTTTAGTGCTGCTCACCTGGCGCGACAGCACCGGCAAGCACCGCTGGACGCACGATCGCGGCATCGGTATGGGCACTTTGCATCGCGGAGGACTGCCTGCTAACCAGTCTGCTAGGGTGATTGAGCGGATGGCTATGCTCCCCCCTGCGGATCTGCCAGCCGGCACCTACACCCTGGAAGCAACCTACCTGAACCGGCACACCGACTTTTCCTACCCCATCCCCGTGCCGGCGGTGACTTTGAAGATTGCCCCCGCTGCGCCGCCCCAACCCGCTCCGGAACTCGATTTGCTCACGCAGCTGCGGACTTTGGCGGCTGCTTTGCCCAAGGGCCCGGACGCTCTCCCGCCTCTGTTTGAGGAAATTGGGCGCATCAACCAGTACGATCCGATTCAGGACTACACCGCTCAGGCTGAGCGGGCGCTGCACTTCCGCCTGCGACAGGAACCGCAAAATCTGCAGTGGGCTTACGCTCAGGCGCTGGCTAGGGTGCTGCAGCGCGACGCACCAGGCGCGATAAGGGCGCTGACGCGAGTGGTTCAGCTGGACTCCCAGAATCCCTACGCCCATGCCTATCTCGCTTTTGTCCACCTGTACCACTTGAACCCCAAGGCGGCTGAGGCGGCTTTGAAGCCTGCGGTCGCTATCAAACCTAATCAACCGGAACTAAAAGCACTTGATGCAGTTGCCGCGCTGATGCAAGGCAAGCTTTTTAAGGCTTTTCAGGAGTTAAAGGCAGCAAAAATTATATAGTTTATGTTTAAAAAGCTTACAAAAATCCGGGGCGGGGGCGGGTTTATAAATATCCTCGGCTTCCCAAAGACATTCCTCGTGAACCCGCCCCTAGGCAGTCCCAGTCAGGAGGGGTGGCGCACTGCTGCCACGAGGGCTGCGGCTCTCGGAGGGGGCACAATAGATGCAGAACTCCCACCGGCACCCGCAACGCTGAGTGTTCGCAAGTAATTAAACAGAAACTTCGCAATTTTATAAGGTTCTGTCAGAGTAGCCCTCAAGTATAAAGTATGCTTTACAGCATTGCGAATTGTACCAAAAATATTAATCTTTATGTAGACTCATTGAAAAACTCTCTGGCCCCTCAAGGCTTCCAGTACACCCTGTCTTCTGAGTGCCGCCGGTTGGGCCAAAAAGCGACTAAATCGGGGGCCGGCAGACTTTGGCCTGAGATTGACCGGCGAAATCCCCCCCGCCGGGGCCGGTTGAAACTAATTAAGCAGAAAATTTGCAATTTTGAAAGGATATGCAGTGATAGACCTCAATCTGGTAGAGGCATTTACAGCATTGCGAAGTGTAACAAAAATATTAATCTTTATGTAGACTCATCGAAACACTTTCAGGGCTTTTCTGCCGGCGCACTCCCTGATTACCTCTCTAAAAGGCCCAGGCCCCGCTAGACCGCTCGGGCCCCGGGCACACCTTTGCCTGAGATGGACTGCCTGAATCCCACCCTGCTGGTTTATTGAAACTAATTAAACAGAAAGTTGGCAATTAAAAAATGATATGCAATGATAGACCTCAATCATGTACAGGCATTTAGACACTTGCGAAATGTACCAAAACTATTAATCTTTATGTAGACTCATCGAAACCTCCGCTGGGCTTTTCTGCCTGCTTCCAGTACACCCTCTCTTCCGGGTGCCGGTTGGGCCCGATCGACCGCTCAGGCCCCGGCACACCTTGGCCTGAGATGGACTGCCTGAATTCCCCCCGGCAGGTTTGTTGAAACTAATTAAGCAGAAACTTAGCAATTTTGAATGGGTTAGCAATGATAGACCTCAATCATGTACAGGCATTTAGACGATTGCGAAGTGGAACAAAAATATTATTCTTTATGTAGACTCATCGAAACCTCCGCTGGGCTTTTCTGCCTGCTTCCAGTACACCCTCTCTTCCGGGTGCCGGTTGGGCCAAAAAGCGCCAAAACTGGGGGCCGGCACCCTTTTGCCTGTGATTGACCGGCGAAATCCCCCCCGCCGGGGCCGGTTGAAACTAATTAAGCAGAAAATTAGCAATTTTCAATGGCTTGGCAGTGATAGACCTCAATCATAAAAAGGAATTTACAGCATTGCGAAGTATACCAAAAATATTAATCTTTATGTAGACTCATCGAAACAGTTTCTGCTGCCATCAAGCAGGTGTACCTCATTACCTCTCTTAAAGGCCCCGCACCGGCCAAAAGGGGACGGCGGCACCGGCGCGTGCCGGGGATTGACTGCCTGAATCCCCCCGCTGGGATATATCGAAACTAATTAACCATAAAATTCGCAATTTTGAAATTATCTGCAATGGTATACCTCAATGAGGTAGAAGCCTATAGGCGATGAAGATTGATAATAAAAATATTAATCTTTATGTAGACTCATCGAAACCGCTGGGCGGCGTTTTTGCCGGTGCACCCCCTCCGGGGAGAGGGGTGCCGGCAGAAATAGCCTATTGACCAAAGTGGGATTGGCGACCAATCCGGGATTTCGGGGTTCTGCCGGCAAGTCAGGTGGATTGGGGTTTTCCACCCGCGCCGGCAGAAAAAGTTAGGCCATCCTGCTATTCATCTTTGAGGATAGACAGGGTGATTTTACCCGTGTTGTCCTTCTCGTAGGTGTCGAGAAACAACCCGCAAACTGTTGTCGTCTCTGCAACATCCACAATAAATACATCATCGTATCCATTCAAGGATACCCAGGTACACCCGACTTCTACACCCGTGTTTTTGTTGGTGAATCTGCCGCCATATACCCAGAGTAGCACCCAAGGTTCCGGGTTAAACTGCTGGTTGTCTTCCCAATAGCTAAAAGCGCCCTTGTTGATGCGGATGATATAAGTTCCCGGATCTAATGTGGTAGAATTGGCAGTGGTCTGTAGAGCCTTCATCCGGCCCTCGTCTATGACGTAACAATTTTTCCTGCTGTCAATGGTAAGCCGTGGCATTTATCGATCCTCTGCTTTTAGCAATTTTACGATGCTTAATTTAGTATTCTATCGCCCTAACCTCTTTTTGTCAAGGGGGGCGATAAAAATTTTTTGTTTTGGGGGCGGTTAACTAACAGAAAGTGGGACAAGTAGGAAAGGGGTCAGCGGATGTGTGACAAGGCGATTGATTTGTGAATTTTTCAACCGCCTTATCTGGAAAACTAGGGAGCAGGCAAAGTTTTGGTAAAGGCGCTCGCTCATTTCTCAAGTGAGCGGAGCTTTTCCATATAGCCTTTGCTTTACCGCTGTGTCTTGCGCCTATTCCAGAGCCGGATGAAGGGGTGATCGAGCGCCAACTCTGTCGGCTTCGCTAACTCTTCTTCTGGTTTTACTCTGCAGATTGATAGCACCTTGTCCTCCGATTTCTGCCCGTCGTTCGATTTTTGGATTTGCTTCAAGTGAATATTATTCACCTGAGGAATAAAGTTTTCTATGGCCATTTGTGCCTTTTGTTGGCGTTGGGTTTCGTCTCCCACGTCAGAGCAGCGATAAGCCGTCGTCACCCCCAAGATAAACTTCTCCTGTTCTGCTTCTAATAATTCTACCCCCTCGTTAGCCGAAATCCAATTTTCCTGAAAAGGAAATGAGGTAACGATACTAGCGACGATAGAAGCGATTGCCGGACAGATTACCGGCAGCCACTTCAGCCAAGCTTGACCTGCTTCCAACTTGTCTACCAGAACTAAAATCGGTGTGACTCCCGATAAAATAACGGTGGCCAGTTGGAATATATAGTATATATTCCGAGAAGTCTCTCGAGTCTTGGTATAGTCTTCAATCAAGTCTTGGCAATACTGTAAAGCCTTTTGTCTCGCCGGAGTTATCAGATTTTTCCCGTCGGGATTACTCTCAGTCATGTACAGTTCGGCCTTTTTCCTTAGCTCAAACTGCTTATCTGCCTCCTGGGCGCTGCCAGACAATTGTTTGTCGAGCAGGGCGCTAAAAATAAAAAACGCCAGAAAAACCGCTCCATAAATTCCGACTTTTTTGTCCTCTTGAAAGCCAATCGTAAGGAGGCCCGCACTGATAGCGGCCGCGAGAGATAAATACTCGAAAACCTTCAAAAAGCATAATTTTGGCACTTGCCGCTATCTGGCCTATCTATCCGAGCATAAGTATTGATTTCAGAAGTCATTATTGCCTGCCTCCTCAAACTGTTTACCGCCGATTTAAGGTGGGGATTTAGCCCGCAGCCTTGTTGGGGTTTCTAATTGACTAGAAAACGTCAAATTAGCTACAAAAGCCACCCCGAGTTCAACATCAGACTCTTCCACTTATACCATTTTCACATTCAAATGTCAAGGAGCCTGTTTCTGAGCCTGTTTGTTAGTCGGGGACTTAATTGTCCCCCACACCTCAAAGACGCTCCCAGAGAGCAGTTGGCAAATTTTTCGAGTGAGAGGCTTTTTTGCCAAACCGGCTCCTTTGGCGAAAAAAGCCTCCTGGGTAGGGGCGGGAAAACAGATAACCTTTGAAAGCAGCAGATATCTAGGGTGATCCCGCCCCACTCACCTGACTCGAAACAAACGCTCACAAATCCTTCAAAGCCTGCTTAACCTCGCTGCGAGCCGGATAGAGCAACTGCCCGGAGAGGGCCCTGCGGTAAACCTGAGCCGCACCGGCGGTATCCCCCAGCGCCGACAGCGCTCTCCCCTGCCAATAATAAGCCGTAGCGGGATTAAACTCCACCAGCCTTTGAGCGCGATAGCAGGCTTTACCCCACCAGCGCCTGCTCTTAGCACGCTCGCCGAGATCCCGATAGCTATCCCCCAACCACACCGCAGCCGGCACCGATTGCAGATACCCCCCTGTTGCCGGGAGCTGCTCCCACGCACTCCAGAGCTTCTACCGCCTGCCGGTGCCTCCCGGCTAGGGCCAGCATCCGACCGTGGCGGAAGCAAGCGTCAGCCAGGTGGGGCTGCAGCTGGGGCCCCTTGGCAGAAACAGCGCAGCCGCGCTCCATATCCCCAAGGTTTTCCACCAGCACTCGCCCCGCAGAAGCCCAAACGCTCCACCGGGATGGAAAGCTCGCCAGCATCTCCTCTATTAAAGAAGTGGGGTGGGGCGAACCTAACCCCCCCAACCCCTTTTCCCCAGGAGGGAAGGGGGGAACCACACTCCCCTCTGCTTGCTGGAGAGGGGTGGGGGGAGAGGTCAACTCCCCCACTCTGCCGGCTGCAGGCAAAATCTCGCAGAGGGCCCGGTAGATTTCGCCATCATATTTATATAGTGTGTGAGCCTTGAGAATCGCCTGGGCAGCCGCCTGGTTGTTGCCGGTGTGGAACAGGCAGCGGGCGTAATAATACCAGCCGGCAGCACTGTTGCGGTGTGACTCGGTATACTGGAGCAACACCATAACCCCCTTTTCCCACTCGCCCCGGCTTTGGTAGTAGAGTGACAAAACCCGATGAGCGCTGGCGGAGTCGGGAGCCAGCTGCAGGAAGGTTTTGATAAGTTGCTTAGTCTGCTTGCCCTCCTCACCGACAACTAACCCCTGGTGACAGCGATGAGTGGCCAGCCGCTCCAGGGTGCGGCAATCGCTGGGCGCTAACGCCAGCGCTCGTTCCAAACGCTGCCGCGCTTCCCGAAAGTTGCCGGCTGCCAAGAGAGGCTCGTAACTCTGGCTCAAGGCAACGACGTCATCGGGGTTGAGCGACAGCGCCGCCTCAAAAGCCCGCAGCGCTGCCGGTGGGGATTCTGCCTCCAGGTAAACCTGCCCCAGGGCGTGCCAGTGAGCTGGGTTGTCCGGTTCCAGGGATGCTGCCGACTCAAACATGCTTGCCGCCTGCTGCGGGCAGCCGCGACAGACTTCAATCAATCCGCTCAGATGGTGCCCAGTCGCGGCATTGCCGCACAAGCAAGAGGCGCTCTGATAAACCTCAACCGCCTCTGCCCCTCTTCCTTTGCAAGTGCAAAATTTTCCCCAGCTGCAGGCGCACCTCCACCAACTGGGGCTGGCGCTGGATAACTTGGCGGTACTCGCTGACTGCTTCCAGCCAGCGCCCCGTCTCGCAGAGGAGATTAGCCAGTTCCAGCCGTTTCTTCCACCCTGAAGGATACCGCCGCACGTAACTTCTCAAAGTTTTCAGTTTCTGGTCCTGTCGGGTTGCTTTACCCTCCAAGACGAGGTGAGCCCTCATCTCCACCCCAGAAGGCTCGGCGAGCTGTACCACGCATGTGGCAGTATTTGCCGACATATAGCTGTGAGCCTGAAATTGACTGACTCTGGACTGCGCCCAGCCAAAACCGGCATTTCCAAAGATGCGGTTCCCCCCTGGGGAGCGCATAGGGTAGCCAAGCTGGGGTAATATCCGCCTGAAAAATACTCCTTCAACTGCTTTTGCAGAATCTTTCGGGCTCGCTCCACGCGCTTGCGGGCGCTCTCGCTGGAGATAGCGAGGTGTTGGGCGATCTCTGAGTAGGGTTTCTCTTGGCAGTAGCGCAAGATAAAAGGATCTCGCAGTTTGGCCGGCAGCGCATCTATCGCGCGGCGTATGTGCGTCTCCCTCTCCTGATAGAGGACTGCCGACTCCGGAGATGGGGCAGCTCGAGTGGCGCACTCGCCCTCCAGCAGGGCAATTTCTTTTAAACTCTCAGCACCCCGCGCATCTCTGCTGCGCTCTCGATGCATGTCCATGCAGAGGTTATAGGTGAGTTGGCTCAGCCAGGCTTTGGGATTAGCGATCTGTTCGCTGCGCTCTTGCCATTTTTCCCAAGCTTTGATAAAAGCTCCACTGAGCGCTTCTTCAGCATCTGCGGGGTTGCCTCGCATCCAACTCAGGCAGCGCCGGTAAAGATAGTCTTGATGCCGCACCCATAACTGCCAAAAATCTGCGCCCTGACCTCTAGAATGACTTCTCACCAGGGACTGCTTTTCTAACTTCCCTTTTTCTGTTTTGACCTTTTCAAGGGCTTTTTTACAAACTAATTAAACATAAAATTAAAAATTAAAAACATAAAAGTGCTTTTAGAACCTAATGCTTGCGTTAATTATAATCCCTGGCGCTTTGTAACAATTATATTAATCCTTATGTAGACTCATCGAAATTATCTTGGGCCTCTCCGGGCGGAACCGGCCTTCGAGACCTGCCTCGGACATGCCGGCGTGCCGCCCCCTTTTCTCATATAACAAACTAATTCAGCATAAAATAAGCAATTATTACAGCCCCTATAATGTCAGGATGCCATTAAGCAGAATATGCCAGCACATTGCAAAGTGTAACAATTATATTAATCCTTATGTAGACTCATC
>CAZJNL010000059.1:0-11760 GCA_964546515.1 uncultured Oscillatoria sp. | reverse complement strand
CGTCAGAGCAATGCGGAAAAAGCCCTCACCGCATGCGCCGTAGCCATTGCCAGGAGGAACCATTATACCGCATTTGTTTAGCAGGAGGGTTACAAATTCAGTGGAAGTATAGCCCTCGGGCACCGGCACCCAGACGTAGAGCGTAGCCTTAGGCGGCTGAATTTTCCAGCCCAGAGATTGCAATCCTTCAACGATAATATCCCGGCGATTTTGGTAAACGGACATCACCGCCTGCAGTTCTTCCGCCGAGGTATTATAGGCAACAATCGCAGCTTGCTGAATCGCCTTAAACACCCCGGAATCCACATTCGTCTTAACTTGTCCGAGTCCCTTAATCCCGATGGCATTGCCGGCGACAAAGCCAATCCGCCAGCCGGTCATATTGTAGGATTTAGACAAGCTGTGAAACTCAATCGCCACATCCAAAGCGCCTGGAACCTGGAGCACACTTGGCGGCTTGTAACCGTCATAAGCCATTTCCGAGTAAGCGTTATCGTGGCAAAGCATTATATCATACTTACGGCAAAATGCCACCATTTTCTCGAAATCTTCCAGGGTAGCCACAGCGCCGGTGGGGTTGTTGGGATAGTTAACCCACAGCAACTTGGCCTTTGTGGCCACCTGTTCAGGAATGGTATCCAGATCCGGCAAAAACCCATTTTCAGATTTGAGCGGTATCGTGTAAGGTTCGCCGCCGGCAAAAATCGTCGAAGTCCGGTATACGGGATAGCCTGGATCGGGGATCAGCGTGCAGTCCCCCGGGTCTACAAAAGCCAGGAAAGTATTGTGGATGGCTTCTTTCGAGCCAATGGAAGAAACAATCTCTGTATTCGGGTTCAAGCCGGTGACGCCAAACCGGCGCTCCATCCAAGCCGCAGCTGCTTCCCGGAACGCTTTCGTTCCCTGGTAGGGGGGGTAGTTGTGGGTGGAGGGATCGTCAATCGCCTCATGCATTGCCTGGACAATGTGAGCGGGAGTGGGCCGGTCCGGGTCCCCCACTCCCATGTTAATGATGTCAACCCCTTTGGCAACGAGTTCGTTTCGTTTGCGGTTAAGTTCAGCGAACAGATACGGGGGAATTTTTTCTAAGCGTTTGGCCAACTGCATGGGGACTGACAGCGAGAACCGGGATAAGTGTAAAAACTATTACACAGTTTACCGCCAATTTGACTAATTCACCCGTGAGCCGGTGTAAATAGTTCCCGCTCGTCTCGCCCTCGATTTTATCCTGTCCTGACGCACCCAACGCCGCCGCCGACAACGACAACGACGACGAGGCGCAGCATTGATGGCTGAGGTAAAAGCACCCTGGCTTGGGAAAGCGACTCAGGCGGTAGGGAAAGCACCCGCACCCTGTTGGCAGAATGGCAAATAATTCTAGCGGAATCTTATCAAGTCTGGTGGCATCGTTATTGCGTGACGGAGGCTGGAAGGCGGGCGCACCCTGGTCAGAATTACCAATGCCCAATCCCCGAGGCCCAATGAGGCCCGATACCTCGCCTTGCCCAATGCCCGAGGCCCAATGCGCCGGAGCGTAAACTTTACAAAACCGATGAAAATGGACATGATATCACAAGCGTATCGCAAGCGGGACACCTGTCCCACAACTGCGCCTCCGCACAACTGCGCTTCCGCCCTAGCGGCTGGGCACTAATTCAATCCGACCGGCATCCATCTCGGCCATCAGTAATTCTAGGGCCTCATAATCAACGTCAGAAATGTACCCCAGTCTGGTCAGCTCGTAATTTATTTCATTTTCGATATCGGGCGTTAATTGCTTGATGTAAAGGGCTTTTTCTACAAGTTGACGAATCATAGCAGTGTCTTTGATTGGATGTAAGCATCTTTCCATACCATCCCCATTCTCCATTGGATATCCCAACAAAAAAGTGATGCAGGACTCTGATGAATAATGATCTAAATCACAGGACGGCTGTGCCGGCCAGCAGACCAGAGACTTGAGGCCAATCTCGCTGGGAAAATTATATAAGGCTCTGGCGCACCCACCCTCTCCTTGACGGGCTAGCTCTGGCCGACAGGGGCAGCCCCGCCGGCACTGCCGGCACGTCGAGCCTTACCGGCGGGACTCTCTTTGAATTCTGCCGGCCTTTTGTATGTTTTGATATTTTTTTTCGGAAATCTTAATGAAAACTTTAAATAACCCTCGCTCAGACAAAGATTCAGCAAAGCTAAGGCCAGAGGGGTGGTCGATCCCAAATTCTGGGGTTATGGTCAATACATCTGGGGTAGTTTTCTACTTCCTACCCGTCAAGAGGAGCAAATTATGCAGAGCCTTCTCGCCCGTCCTGAACTGACTGTCCTTCAGCCCAAAGGCCACATCAACGCCTCGAATGCAGAGCAATTGCAAACCCAGCTGCTGCGAGCTGTGGCGTCCGAGGACAGTAAAGTTTTGCTGGTTGACATGCAGCAAGTGGAGTCCCTCGACAGTGCGGGGCTGATGGCGCTGGTATCAGCCTTGAGTTTAGCACAGCGTTTAAACAGACGCTTAAGCCTTTGCGGCGTTTCACGCTCAATCCGGATTGTCTTTGAACTCACCGGGCTGGACAGAGTGTTTGAGATTTTTGACAGCAGAGCCGCCCTTTCGCAACAACTTGAAGTCGCTTTGGGGTAGCGCCGCATCACGGCACATGCCCAGATCGCCATGCAACGGCAAGCCCAAAGCGAGCTGAAATTTGTAAGTTGCCTTTCTGTTGCGGGAAGCAGTAGCCCTGACAGCCCCGCTCACCCAGGAACCCTTTTTCGCTCAAGTCGCCAAAAAAGGCAAAGTTTTCAGCAGAAGCCAGGGTGCCAGCCCACTGGCTGACCGTTAAACACTCGCCAGCCACTTCGGACAGATCCCTCGCTCCCGGGCTTCAAGAAGGCACCCGACGAGCCAAGACAAGCAGCCGCCATCACCCAGACCGGCGCTTCACCCACAACACATCCAGTATATTAAAAGAGTAGGTGCAAACCAGTAGGGGCAATCCCCCCGTGGGTGCCCCAGTAGGGGCAATTACCCCGTGGGTGCCCCCAGAAGTCAGAAGTGGGTTAAAGCTGTGGCAGTCGCACTAGAGAAATTACTAACACCAGATATACTACAGCCCGCTCGTTACCTGGGTAATGAGCGAGGAGCGGCACACAAACCCTGGAAAGAAGCCGCAGTGCGTTGGGTGCTGACTTACCCTGAAGTTTATGAAGTGGGTGCATCTAATCTGGGTCACATCATCCTCTACAACATCTTGAACGCTCAGCCCCGGCAATTGTGCGATCGCGCCTACTTGCCGGCACCCGACCTCGGCAAGAAGCTTCGCGCCACCCAGACGCCACTATTTGCCGTCGAATCCCGCCGCCCCCTCACCGACTTTGACATTCTCGGCTTCAGCCTCAGCTACGAACTGGGTGCTACCAACATCCTGGAAATGCTAGACCTGGCCGGCATTCCCCTGACTTGGAAAGAGCGGGCCACGGGCAGATGGCCCTTAATTTTCGCAGGCGGCCAAACAGCTACCTCCAATCCAGAACCCTACGCCGACTTCTTCGACTTTTTCGCCCTCGGAGATGGCGAAGAACTGCTGCCAGAAATTGGTCTAGTGGTGGAAGAAGGGTTGGCAGCCGCACTCAGCCGAGAAGAATTGCTGCTCGACTTGGCGCAAGTGCCAGGAGTGTACGCCCCCCAGTTCTACGACGCCGCAGCAGATGGCTCCGTCCGCCCCAATCGCCCCCCCCAATCGCCCCAACCGCCGGCGCGAATTTTGCGGCGAGTGGCGGCACCCATGCCGGCCTACTCCATCGGGCTGGTTCCCTATGTGCAAACCGTACAGGACCGGCTCACCGTTGAAATCCGGCGCGGCTGCACCAGGGGCTGCCGGTTCTGCCAGCCCGGCATGCTCACCCGACCGGCTAGGGACGTGGAGCCGGAAAAAGTGGTAGAAGCCATTGAGCGGGGAATGCGGGCCACCGGCCACAACGAATTTTCCCTGCTGTCGCTCAGCTGTTCAGACTATCTGGCGCTGCCCTCCGTGGGCATGGAAATTAAAAATCGTCTGAAAGACCAGAATATTTCCCTGTCGCTGCCCAGCCAGCGAGTGGACAGGTTTGACGAAAACATTGCCAACATCATCGGCGGCACGCGGCAGGGCACTCTGACGTTCGCCCCGGAAGCTGGCACCCAGCGTATGCGGGATATTGTTAACAAAGGGCTGACGAACGAGGAACTGCTGCGCGGCGTCAAAACGGCATTCGAGCGGGGCTGGGATAAAATAAAGCTGTACTTTATGATTGGCTTGCCCGGGGAGAGGGATGAGGACGTGATCGGCATTGCTGAAACAGTCCGCTGGCTGCAGCAAGAATGCCGCGCCCCGGGAAGAAAGCGTCTGAACTTCAATATAACCATATCCAACTTCACGCCCAAGCCCCACACGCCCTTCCAGTGGCATTCGGTTTCCACAGCTGAGTTCGAGCGCAAGCAAGCCATTCTGCGGGCGGAATTTCGCCGCCTCAAGGGCGTGAAGGCCAACTTCACCGACGTGCGGATCTCGGCGATGGAAGATTTCATCGGGCGGGGCGACCGGCGGCTGGGGGCTGTGGTGCGCCGGGCGTGGGAACTCGGTGCCGGTATGGACTCCTGGTTTGAAAGTGTGGAGAAGGCTTTTGCCGCTTGGGAAGAGGCGATCTCCTCTGCCAGCTTGAGTTGGAAATACCGGCAAGTGGAAAGCGGCGAGTGGAACGTGTTTGAGAAGGAAGAAGCTGAAATTTCTGTTTCCTCTCCAGTGGAACATCCTTCTTTGGATGCGCCGCTGCCTTGGGATCATATCAATACCGGCATTGACAAAGAGTGGCTGAAAGCGGACCTCGCTAGGGCGCTAGAAGCCGCGACAGTGCCGGACTGCTCCTTTGAAGGCTGCTCTCACTGCGGGGTGTGCACGCCAGACTTTGGCCACAACACGGTCGTCGAGCCGCCCCCGATTCCGGAATTTGCCGGCCATTTTAAAGCCAATCAAAATGGGCGCGTGCGAATGCGGGTGAAGTTTGGTAAACTG
The DNA here is from genome assembly GCA_964546515.1 of uncultured Oscillatoria sp. Taxonomy (GTDB): domain Bacteria; phylum Cyanobacteriota; class Cyanobacteriia; order Cyanobacteriales; family Oscillatoriaceae; genus Oscillatoria. Next base: position 6,721 of record CAZJNL010000059.1, on the reverse strand, counting down.
GGTAACATGGCTCTAATAGGCCATTTGGATTTAGCTCGCCTGTTTGACCGCGCCGTGCGGCGGGCCGGCTTGCCGGTCGCTTTCACCGGCGGGTTCCACGCTAGCCCTAGGATTTCCATTGCCAGCGCCCTGTCTCTGGGGATCACCAGCAGCGGCGAGATTGCCGACTTCGAGCTGACGCAACCAATTGATGCTGAAACCTTTCGGGAAAAGTTGGCGGGTGTTCTGCCGGCGGAAATCCCTCTGTACAGCGTCGAGGAGGTTGACCTGAAAGCTCCCTCCGCAAGCGGGCTGCTGGAAAGGGCAGAATATTATATCACAGTTGCGGCAGCCGGTGCCGGTGAGGCGTATTGGGAAGATTGGGTGCGGGCAATAGTCGCCAGTGAGGCCATTTTGTCAGAGCTGACGACGAAATCTGGCCAGACGAAAGTGGTGAATCTGCGGGAGCGCTTGTTTGAGTTGGAACTGGTAGAGTGCCGAGAAGTAAGAGCTTCTCAAACCCAGTTGTCAGTTCCTTGTTTAGAGAGCGGTGACAGTTCCCACTCGGCGCTGAGTGGAGCGGTTGTGCGCTACACTGGCAGTTGCCGCAATGACGGCACCCTGCTGCGGCCAGAACATCTGGTCTGCATGCTAGAGCTTGTTGCCGGACGGGAGTTTCAGCTGCTGCACGCCCACCGAAACCAGCTATTTCTGAGTGGCGAGAGTGCGATGAGCCGCCGGTGAGGGGCTGGCAACTGCTGCCGGCAGGGATGTTTGTAGGGGTAGTGGCCCCGTGCCTACCCCTACATGCTAAAAATTGCTAAAATAAACTTGAAGGCTAGCGGCAATCAAATTGTGCGTTGCGGCAGCCAAAGAAGTGTGAAAGGCGGCTGAAAACCCCGCACAGGCTTTTTGATCGCCCGTGAGCTGCGGAATCGTAGCGAGAGCGCCTGCGGTCGCAGGTGCGGCACGCGCAGAGACTCCGCAGTCGCGTAAAGAAACTTGAATAGGGAGGTCATTGCAGATAAAATAGCGAGCTTTCCGGGGGTGAGAAAAAAGCAATTCTCAGCGCCAGGGAGCAGAAGATTGGGATGTGGGCCGTTCCTGCTGGTTAGGCTTTATCCCTAAGGAACAAGAAAAGTTGCCTGGCTGTTTTGGCCTCGCTCCCGAACAGGATTGAGGAACTTGGCAGGAACGGTTTCCTGAGCGAACCAAAATTCTCAAGAAGAGAGCCATAATCTAAGGAGAGAGGGCAGAAATTTCATCCAAAAATAACCGGATAAAACCGGAGATAACTTAACGTTTCGCAGTCATGCCAGAGTACAGGGCCATAAAAACCAGACTGAAAGTCAACAACAAGCAAGCCATACAGGCGAGACGCCTGTACCTACGCCAAACAAGCTGGTGCATAGCGTTAAGCTCAGAATTGGGGACAGGCAAGTGGCAACGAGGCAATTGAAAATAAGGTTAAGCGCCCGACAGCCACTGACCATTTGAATGTAAGTGGCACGCTCAAGAATCACCGTTTGGCTAGTGCAATAGCTGTGAGCGCGGATTCTAGGAATTCTAGCGGCAATTACTGTACAAATCGGAAGGGTATGGGTGAGAAGCAGTCATAGCTGACCGTTTTTTACCGACAGTTATGCAGTCAGTGCCACCACCGGCAAAAAATGCCGCTTTCACGTTCGCACTTTAAATGCGTCCAGTGTGGGTGTGAAGCGGATAGGGATTTTAAGGCATCTGTTTATCTGGAGCATTATCCAGCCGACTGGTAGTGCCGGTGGCACCCACGGAGACGCAAGAGCGAAAACCCACCATCAACTGCGGTTGATGGGAGGGGGGTGTTGCCGGAAGCTAGCGGCAACAAAGGGCAGCAATGTCCGCCGCTGTCCTGAGTCTTGTAGAGCGGCGTGGAAATTCCCACCCCTACAAAGATTTTCGCTCCAACGTTGGCTGCCTTGAACGAAATTCACAACATGCGCTCCTTTGACGCTGCAGCAGTTGTGGGTTGAGATGCCGGTCGTGCCGGCGTCCCGCGTTGCGGGAGCGCGGCCAACGCGCGTCCTTCTGGCAGAGCAAAAGCAGAGGATGCTGGAAACAACTGGCTAGGGAAATAATTCAAGACTTTCCGCACATTTTTGGCCCCCTGACAAATCTGACCTCATGTCACTAGGGGTGGCGCGAACTATCGGTTAATGGTCACTCCGCTTACTGCGGATTGTTAACTCAGTCCTCTGTCGCTGTATTAAGCCATTTTAAGGTCGTTAGAGGTGTTGGTGATCCCGAGCTAATATGTGGGAGTTTTTGGTTGGCACGAGCTTACTATTCCAGCTAAAGTCAGAGGCTTTCCGCAGCGCGGTTGCCTCTAGCAGAGCTAAGTTTTGAGGAAATTGAATGCCAAAGCAAATTATTATCGCAGAGCAGCACCGGATAGCTGCCGTTTTTTCAGAAGATCAAATCCAAGAACTGGTCGTCGCCACGGGGCAGCACCAAGTAGGTGACATATATCTGGGGATTGTGGAGAACGTATTGCCGGGAATTGATGCTGCCTTCGTCAATATCGGCGACGCTGAACGCAATGGGTTTATTCACGTTACTGACCTGGGCCCGCTGCGGCTGAAGCGCTCCGCCGGCTCGATTACGGAACTGCTGGTGCCGCAGCAGAAAGTCCTGGTGCAAGTGATGAAGGAGCCAACAGGAAGCAAAGGGCCCAGGCTGACCGGCAACATCACGCTCCCCGGTCGCTATTTGGTGCTGATGCCCTTTGGGCGGGGCGTCAACCTGTCGCGGCGCATCCGCAGCGAAAGCGAGCGCAACCGCCTGAGAGCGCTAGCTATCTTGATCAAACCGGCAGGCATGGGGCTGCTGGTGCGCACCGAAGCGGAAGTAATGGCCGAAGAAGCGATTCTGGAAGATTTAGAGTTCTTGCAGCGACAGTGGGAGAGCATCCAGCAGGAAGCCAACTCCACGCGACCGCCGGCGCTGCTGAATCGGGACGACGATTTTATTCAGCGGGTGCTGCGGGACATGTACAGCACGGACGTGAACCGGATTGTGGTGGACTCCCCCACCGGCATCAAGCGGGTGAAGCAGCAGTTGCTCTCCTGGAGTGGCGGCAAGGCACCGCAAGGGGTTTTAATTGACCATCACCGCGAGCGCACCTCGATTCTGGAATACTTCCGCGTCAACGCCGCGATTCGAGAAGCCCTCAAACCGAGAGTTGACCTGCCCTCCGGCGGCTATATCATCATAGAACCGACGGAAGCGCTGACGGTGATTGACGTCAACTCGGGCTCGTTCACCCGCTCTAGCACTGCCAGGGAAACGGTACTGTGGACCAACTGCGAGGCGGCTACTGAAATCGCCCGCCAGCTGCGTTTACGCAATGTCGCTGGGGTAATCATTGTTGACTTTATCGATATGGACTCGCGGCGAGACCAGCTGCAGGTGCTGGAACACTTTAACAAAGCCCTGAAAGCGGACAAAGCTCGACCTCAGATCGCCCAGCTGTCCGAGCTTGGCTTGGTGGAGCTCACCCGCAAGCGCCAAGGTCAAAATATTTACGAACTGTTCGGTCGGGGTTGCCCCACCTGTGGGGGGCTGGGACACCTGGTACACCTCCCCGGCGAAGCGGAAACTCAGCCCGGTGAACCCCTGGAGCGCCCCCCAGCTGTTGCCCTCAGGGAACCCCGCACGCCAGAGTTTGCGGAAGTGCCGAGTCAGGGGCTGGAGCTTGAGGAATCGAGCCCGCTGACTCAACTCGACCTGCTCAACCATCCCAGCTATCAGGAGCGTGGAGGGGCAGACGCCCGTCGCCGGCGCCGGCGGCGGATTGACTTGACTGAAACCCCTGCCCCTGAGGAGGAAGGTACAGGCGAGACGCCTCTACCTACGGCTCGCATCACTCCCGCCGCGCCGGTGAAGACTACTAAACCGGAAGTGCTGGCTGAACCTGAACCCGCTGTGCCAGATGTGATGCCGGCGGCACCACCCCTGCGGGCCGAAAGAGTTGAAAGGACGCGGGTGTTCAGTCGCGAGACGGCTCTGGCTGCGCCAGAACCCCCAGAGGTGGTTACGGTGGAAATGACCCCTGAAGAACAGGATGTCTACGCACTGATGGGGATTTCTCCGCTGGTGCTGGTGAGTCGCGAGCTGAAAAATCCCAAATCTGCGATTATTTCGGTGGTGACGCCCGGTCAGTCGCCGAATCCAGATGTTGCGCCGCCGCTGGCTGCTGAGCCAGCACCGGAGCGCCGCACAGCTGCGGGATCCCGAAGCGCATCTCTCGCCTCTGGCAACGAGGAACCCGAACTCGATAGCGTTAGCGTTAGCGGCGCGTCAACGCTAGCGGGACGCGATAGCTTCCTTCCTGAACCGGAGCTGGCTGAACCCGTCGGGACTCCCCCTGCTGAGCCGGCTGCCGAACTGAGTGACTCAGATGCCGGTGCGGGTGTGACTCGCCGCCGCCGCCGCCGGTCTTCTGCTGCGGATTCGTAATCTCACCCCCTAACCCCCTGTCCGCAAGCGGAGAGGGGGCACCTGAGGAAGAGCGAGGGGCGACCGGCAGCTCGCCACCCAGTGCCGAAATTAAGGTGCACCATCAGATATTAATGTATGAATTTGCCGCCTCAATTGCCCAAACAGCTCAGTCTCTGGGAAACACCGGCACCGCCTGACCTGCAGGGCAAGGTTGCAGGTGTGGATGAGGTGGGGCGCGGCTGCTTGTTTGGGCCGGTGGTGGCTGCTGCGGTGATTTTGCCGGCTGGCGTTGAGCCTGAGCTGGCGGCTGCTGGGGTGAGGGACAGCAAGCAGCTGACCGGCACCCAGCGCCGCAGGTTGGCTCAGCTGATTCGGGATGTGGCGCTCGACTGCAAAATCGGCGTGGCTTCTGTGCGCGAGATTGACCGGCTCAATATCTTGCATGCGTCGCTGCTGGCGATGAAGCGGGCGGTGATCAAGCTAAGCGTTCAGCCGGAACTGTGCTTAATTGACGGGAATCAGCGGATTCCTGACTTGCCGGTGCCTCAAGAGACGATGGTGCGGGGGGAGAGCCGGTCGCTTGCGATTGCTTCCGCCAGTATTGTTGCCAAGGTGTGGCGCGACGATCTGATAGTTCGCTTAGCTGCGAAATATCCTGAATATGACTTGACAAATAACAAAGGATATGCTACTCAAAAGCACCGGCTAGCCCTGCAAAAGTACGGGCGCTCGCCCCAGCACCGGCTGTCTTTCAGTCCGTGTCGCGGGAGTGAGAGGGAAAAATAGAATCAGACTGTTGGCTAATTGATAGGAGGTTTAATCATCAACCGCCAAGACGCCAAGATGCGCTTCGCGCCGCTGCGCTAACGCCAAGAAGGAAGAAGAAAGAGGAAGAGGGATAGAAACATTAATTGCGGGCAATTGACCGGATATGATACCAGAGGCGTGCGACGGGAGCTTTTGTGGTGCTTAGCACAACACCCGCGTGCGGGCCAACAGCATCATAATATCAGGTGGGGCATTGGGCAGTGGGCGATCTGGCATTGGGCATTGGCTGCTAATGGCGGTTAATCAACAGAACATGATATATCTGGTGCCAAACTAGCACTCGGCACTTAAAATTCCCTCACCTTCCATTAGAAGAGCCGGTCTGAGCTTCACTGCTGTGAGCTATCTTTGACTGCAATAGGGGGAATGGCAGAGTCGGCTGAGCCTGCCTTGTTTGGTTCCCAGCTGGTGCTGGGAATGAGAAAAATGCCCCACTCCCGCCGCCATGCCCTGACTCAGAGATATGATGGGTATTCAACCGAACTTGATATCACACGATTTGTCTCTTCGGCGAGAGTGCCGGCTGGCTTGGGTAGCGCCTCCCTTTCTTCGGACGCCCACCGGCAGTAGTCTTGCAGCAGATGGTGCATCAATCTCTGCTTTACCGTTAGCAGCACGCTCTTGAGCAGGGCGTTGCCGGTGGCTTCCATAATCGGTGCGGGGGTAAACCATAGAGGCGGCGGTAGTTCTACCTTCACTTCTAAATCCGCTTTGCCTTTGAGATAGGTGACTCCGCTGATCTGCTGCGGATACAGCTTCCCGACGAGCTTAAGGGCAAAGCGCTGATTGATGTACTCGACACCCCGAATCTCACATCTGACTGATTTTAAGTTAATCGTCCCGTCCGCTTCCGCCCACACTTTCATGTCTACTGTGGGTTGAATGCTCAGCATCATAAAGCTCAGCGGGCGCATTTTCAGGCGAAAAACATCAGAGCTTTGCCGCTCCATCCGACTGGGGTCAACGAGAGCGTACACCAGGCGCTTGGGCTGGCGCAGATAGTGCTGAATGGGCACAGGTTGCTCGGGGACGGCAATTTCAACGGATTGTGAGGCAACAAGCCGGGTGTCCATGCTGGGCGGCTCAAAGGTTAAAGATTATATATTTATGTTAAATTATATTGCAGCATGTGAAGGAACGTTTCAATATCTTCAGGTGGGCAGTGGCCGCTAGAAGGCTAGAATGTAATTATATAGGTACTTCTAGCAAATTTTAGGCTCTCCGTATGTTACTTTATATCTGATAAAAGTAATAAAAATAGTTGAGACGCCGACTTTACGGCACGGAACGCTATGACCATTACTGTCGCCCATTTGGGCCCCACCGGCACGAACGCGGAGGCAGCTGCCCTCGCTTATGTCAAGCTGCTGACTCGGGAAACTGGGCAGGAATGCTTGTTATGTCCTTGTGCGAGTATTGCGCAGACGCTGCGGGC
>CAZJNL010000058.1:0-11843 GCA_964546515.1 uncultured Oscillatoria sp. | reverse complement strand
GAGGGGAGCAACTGCAATGCTTCTCCCCCTTCCCTCGTAAGGGAAGGGGGCAGGGGGGTTAGGTTTCAGACTGCGGTTTATGGAACTGAGAACCGCTCTATAGCAGATTCCAACTGCGTGAGGTACAGATATTCGTAAGCGAAGCGGGACGCGCCAGCGTCCTTCCCCCCCTTACCCCCCGTGAACAAAAAAATTTGACTCTGGCTCCCCCCTTTGCTCCCCCCCCGCCCCCCTTAAAAAGGGGGGAGCCAAAGGAAGAAATTTAGTTCACGGGGGGCTCGGGGCCCCCTCTGGGGATGGGGGGAAGGGGGGGGATCAAAAGGGGGGGAAGAAGTTAGCCCCCCTGGTAGGGCGGTTCCCGCACGGAGACTGCCCCTTGGGAGGATCGAACCGTACTCCACGCAAGTGAGAACCGCTCTATATGATTGTGCCAGCTTGCCACAAACTGCTACCGCCGCATTAGATGCTGCCGGCGGCAATGGGCAAAAAGTGCAAAAAGTCAAGCAATCACGCCAATCTGAATCTGCCGGTCGTCTCGTAGTAGAGACGGCAATCAACAGCAAGTAACGGATTTGCTCTTTAAAATTGTTTAGCCGGCCAGTAGCCTGTAAAAAGGTTGTTTTGGCCGGCTGTAATATTTTCTGGCACCAGGTCTGCAAAGGCAAGTCCCGGGCTTTGCATAAATTCACTTGCTTTCGGCCCAATCCCTCCCCACCGGCGAACCGGCTCACTGGCGCACGGCTCTCAAAGTTCGCCAGAAACGGCGTGCGTACCGGATTTCTGCTTATCGAAAACCCAGCTGACTCGTTTGAGCCACCTCAACAAACCTGGTTTCTTTTGACTACTCTGGGATTTTTCGCATCTGAGCAGAGAGCGAGCCACCCGGCTGGTGCGTTCGGCAGGGCGGTCAATACAACCGCTCCAAGTTCGGCTTTCTCCCCTTGGCAATTTTTAGATTTACTAAAATTATTTAATTGCAGATAAGCTATCAAATAAATAACTCTTCCCCAATTATATCCCGTCCGCCACAGCGAGGCTACTGGCGCTTTGAAGTCCGTTACGGCAAGTTCCAACGTATCGTTTCTCTGCCGGATCAACTCCAGAATGACAAAGTAAAAGCTGACCTAAAAGATGGCATCCTGACTCTGAGAATGCCCAAATTAGAAGAAAAGTCGAGCCAGCAGTTGTAGGGGCGGGTTTATAAATATCCTCAGCTTCCCCGAGAGATTTATAGTGAACCCGCCCCTACGGGTGAACCCTTGTGGTAGGGGCGGGTTTATAAATATCCTCAGCTTCCCCGACAGATTGCTAGTGAACCCGCCCCTACTTTAGTTCCTTCTGGCGGGACTTGTTTGAATCAAATTCAACCGTTTACTCGAACCCAACCCGCTCAACCGGCAACGCGCTGCGGCTTGATTCCTTGCCTGTATCTTCTCTCAGGAATTCTTCCGCCCCCGTCAGAATCAGACAGTAGCGTTGCGCAGCAACGCACCCTACTTAAGGGCTGTCGGGCTTATGGAGAACGGTGCGACGCGGTGATAATTATTCAAAAATTACGGCTTAGCCGCACTCAACAATAGCCGCTGATTTGCTAGGTGCCAGCCGGCAGTGTCTCTCACAAAAACTGCGGGCAATACCACTGACAGGGTAGGGTTTCCCCCACTGACTGAATTGTTCAGTGAGAGATAATGAAATCGGGAGCGAGTCAACCAATCCCGCTGCTCTCAGCAACGCGATCGCCGTGAGTTATCCGCAGCCACTATCACAGCTGAACTGGTTTTCTTGCGTCGGGTCGTTTGGTTTCTCGATGCCGGTCAGATAAGCCAAATAGGCGGCGCTCTGATTGGCAGTTATCAAACACAAAAATAGAGAACCTGTAAACTGGAACGGAGGTAACTGAACGTATGGTAGTAATACGTTGGCAACCATTCAGGGAAATAGAAACGTTACGCCGGCAGTTTGACGAACTGTTTGAGGAACTATCAGGCGGCAGGCGCGAGTCAGAGATGACTTGGGCCCCTGCAGTTGAACTCCAAGATACGGATGACCATTTCTTCGTCCGGGCGCAAATCCCCGGTATAGAACCGAAAGATTTGGATATCCGAGTCACTCGGGACGCTGTTTATATTGCCGGCGAACACCGCTCCGAAAAGAAGGCGGAAGACAAAGGTTATTTCCGGTCGGAATTCCGTTACGGAAAATTTGAACGGACGATTCCTCTGCCTGTGCCGGTTCAGAACGAGCGGGTGGAAGCCGATTACAAGAATGGCGTCTTGACGCTGACGCTGCCTAAGGTGCAAGAAGCGCAGCGCCGAGTGGTGAGAATTAATTTCGGTGAAAGCTCTGGCGCAATACCTGGGGCAGAAGTTTCGCCGACTCCAGACGCTGAGAGCGAAGGAGTTAAGCAACACGCTCCTGACGTGAGTCACACTGAAGCCACTCCAGCCTCTGAACCCGCTCCGACATCCTGAGCAATTCTGTGAGTTTGGGTGAATTCCTCCTGAAAAAGCCGGTAGAGACGTAATTTCCGGCGTCTCTACCTGAAACGACAGCAAAACCGCGAGCGCAGCAGGTGTTACTGCGCTCGCGGATAATTTTTATTGGGGGCGGTTGCTTTGGCTGTACGCCGAGGCATTTTGAGCAAACGAACCGCCGCCGTGAAGGAGCGCCAAGGGAGAGGGGGGTTCTTTTCGTTCCCAGGGAGGCGGGGAAGGAGTAAATCGGCACAATGGTAGCAGAAACTAATAACTGACACCAGCTGACGATGAGTGGATTTACTCAAGGCTACGTTCTCGCCCTAGACCTCGGCACCACCGGCAACCGGGCTATGCTGTTCAATGCGGAAGGAAAAATTGTCAGCTCTGCTTACAAAGAACTGACTCAATATTACCCCCAGCCCGGCTGGCTAGAGCACGATCCCGAAGAAATTTGGCGCGACACCTGTTGGGCGATGCAGACTGCCTTGCAGAAAGCGGGGATAGCTGCAGCGGAGGTGGCGGCGATTGGGCTCTCGGTGCAGCGAGAAACCTGCCTGCTGTGGGACAAAACCACAGGGCGACCCCTGCACAATGCTATCGTTTGGCAAGACCGGCGCACCGCCCCGCTGTGCCATCAATTAACCGAGCGCGGTTGCGCCCCAGACATCTGGGAGCGCACCGGCTTAGTGTTAGACGCCTACTTTTCTGCCACGAAACTCGCTTGGTTGCTGGAATACCTGCAGCAGCAAGACTCCCCTGTGCACCTGGATAATGTCTTAGCCGGCACCATTGACACCTGGATTTTGTGGAAGCTCACCGGATCGATTGTGCACGCCACCGATTGCAGCAACGCCAGCCGCACGATGCTGATGAATCTGGCTTCCCGGGAGTGGGATGCGGCACTCCTGGAGCTTTTTGGGATTCCCGCTCATTTGATGCCTTCCATTCAGCCGAGTTTGGGGCTATTTGGCAGCACTCAGCCAGAATTATTGGGCGTGCCGGTGCCGGTGACTGCTATACTGGGAGATCAGCAGGCTTCGCTGTTCGCTCACGGCTGCGACCGCCCCGGCTTGCTGAAATGCACATACGGAACTGGCTGCTTTCTGATTGCCCACACAGGAGATACCTTGCAGCGCTCTCGCCACCAACTCCTCTCCACAATCGCTTGGACACAGGCCCCTGACAGCGGTGCTGTCCGGGCGGGCTATGCCATAGAAGGCAGTATCTTCACAACTGGAGCCTGCGTGCAGTGGTTGCGGGATGGCATTCAGCTGATTGCGGCGGCGGCTGATACGGAACAGATGGCGCGGCGGGTGGCTGACAGCGGCGGCGTTTACTTTGTCCCCGCCTTGAGCGGTTTGGGTGCGCCCCACTGGGACATGAGTGCGCGGGGGGCATTTTTCGGGATCACCAGCTCCGTGCGGCGGGAACACATAGTGCGAGCCGTGCTGGAGGCGAGCGCATACCAGGTTAAGGAAGTCGTAGGGGCGATTAACCAGGATAGCGGCACCGATATCACTTTGCTGAAGGTGGACGGAGGAGCCTGCCAGAATGATTTTTTAATGCAGTTTCAGGCGGATGTTTTAGGGATACCCGTAGAGCGTCCTGTCGTTAAAGATGCCTCAGCACAGGGAGCCGCCTTTGCTGCGGGCTTAGCGGCAGGTTTTTGGCTTGACTATTCCGCCCTAATCGCCAGTCGCCAGATTGACCGGGTTTTCCAGCCCGGAGAGGGAGTTTCCCAAGCGCAGGCGAATTTCGCGGTGTGGCGTCAAGCGGTTGAGAGAGCAAAACACTGGGTGCAGTAAAGGGAGCAGGTTATGCTAGAAAACGTTAACGATTTGATTGTCACCGATGCCGAGCTGATTTCTCTAATCAGGAGTGAGCTCGATCTGCTGAAAGGCTTTTGCGAGGACGAAAAACCCAGCAATATTCCCCCGATTTTAAAAATCTGGGATTCTACCAAAAAATTGCAAATTTTTCCTCTCTCGCTGGACAGAGAATTTAATAGGTCATCTGGCAGGCGGCAGATATTAATAAATCTTGGCGCTGAGTTCTACCGGCACTGGGGGCAGGAAGTGTTCCCGGCTGCTGTCATGCTGCTCTCAGAAGCTTGGGTGAAGGCATTTTCGAGAGCGGAAGTCTCGTCTGTAAACCGCGCTCCCAGCGACTACCCAGATGCGATAGAGTGTGTTGTGGTGCAAGCCCTTACGCTGACCAAATCCTCTACCATCGAAAAGGAAGCTAACCCCAGAACAGGCTTGGCGGCGTTAGAAATCAAGCGCCGAGAACCTTACCTGCAGGTGTGGGATTGGGTTGCTCCGACCATCATGCCGACCGGGCGCGAGACGACTGACTTGCTCAACCACTTCTATATGGGGTGGGCTCAGGAAGACATGAGGGAAGGCAGCTGAATGCTGCCGGCACGCCGAACGCACCTGCGCAATCATTCTCTGTCCGTGAGAATAATTCAGCCGTCAGAAGTCAGGCGGTTCCCGATTTTAAGCCGGCAGTGAAAGGATGAAAATCTTTCTGTCCGGCTCCTGAAGCTACCCCGCCTATTTTCAAGATAGAATAATATCATGTCCGGTAGCGACGGGATTGTAGAGACGCGATTTATCGCGTCTCCTATTCATCGCGTCACCACAAGAGTTTTGCAATAACGATGCCACGGGAATTGAGCTAACCCGGGCACTGCCGGTGGTTTCACTAGGGAGTGTCTGGGGTTGGCAAGAGTTACCTGTATGAAGGTAACTCGGATGGCTAATCAATGAGACTGTTGGCTCATTGATGTGGGGTCTTAATAATGAACCGCATTGACGCCAAGTACGCGCCCGAAGGAAGAAGAAAGAGTCAGAGGGATAGAAAAATTAATTAGCGGGAAATTGACCGGATCTGGATATCAGAGGCGTGCCCGGTCGAATGTGGCGCGTCGCGCTTCACGGATGAGCCAACAGCATCATCAATTAGCCGGTCGCTAGTTGACACGATCGTGAGTTGCGCTTTGAGAATTAGACGAGTTTGCCGGCGGCAATTTTTGCTATAAAGCAGGGCGAGTCTGGGAGCGGCGCTGCTGGTTAGCGCTGGCACAGATAGAAATATTTTTGAGAGGAATACGGCTGCACGCGCTCGCTCCAGAATTTGAACGCTTTGCAATTCATTTCAGTTCCACCGGCAACCGGTCAAGCGCCAGTCGGGTTTGCGATCGCACGGGTTTGGTGGCTTTTGCCAAAACGCTGGCATTAAATGCGCGGTTGCTGAATTTGCCCTCATACCAGATGCTGTTTCCCGATGCGCCTTTTTCCCATGCGAGAGTGTCTGGGGGCAGGATGTGGTATAACTTGAACAGCTCAGATTTTCAGGGGCTAGCAGAAAGCCGGCAGCAGCTGGCGGAGTGGCTGAAGTCGCTAGAAAATAGCACCGGCATTCCCCTGTCACGCACAATTTTGATGGGGTTTTCTCAGGGTGGGGCGATGGCGCTCGATGTGGGATTTCGATTGCCTTTGGCAGGGTTGGTGTGTCTGAGTGGCTACTGGCACTCCCTGGCAAAACTCGCAGCAAGCAAAACCTTTCCACCTGTTTTGCTCCTGCATGGCTTCCGAGACAATGTTGTGCCCGTGAGCGCCGCTCACCAAGCGCGGGACAGTTTAATGGCTCTGGGGGTGCCGGTGAAGTACCTTGAATTTGACATCGAGGATGAGATTGCAGAGCGCGGTTTTGCAAGTAACGCGAGCTTTTGTATTGCACGTTACGAAATAGTTGATTTCGGCTTGCCACTGCCTGCTTGGGTGCGGCTGAGATCAATTACGGTTGAATAATGTTTAGTTTGTTGCGCTGGGAGCATGAGTGGGTGGGAGCGGGAAGAGGAATTAATTCTGGGGAATTTACCGAAAGTGAGAGCGGAGCGAGTCGGGCCGGCTGGAAGCCACAACAGGGGAAGACCGCTAGGGCTCGCTGCAGCTCTGCCTTGTGTTTGAGGAGTTCGCGCTGTTGAGCGAGGGGGTTGTAGAGACATCCCAATGCCTGCAATCCAAGGACTTCAGGGAGAAATGAGGGTGCCCCAGGCAGCGACATCTGGCGGTTTTAGACATTCCTTTGATACCATGCTACAAAACAGAAGGAAGAATCAGGGAATAAGGGAGGTTTTGCGGTGGATCTGGAAGCCGATCGCCAACGATGCTTGGACAGTTTGGTGTGGGCCATCAAGCAGCTACAGGGTCAAGTCGAGCCGGCGCAACTGGAGACGACGGCTGAGCTGATCATCCAAACAATGACTGGCCCTTGGCGCTATTTTCACACTCCCGATCACATTTTCGAGGTTGGCGGGTCACAAGATGCCATAGAAGTCTTGGCTGCTTTGTTTCACGACCTCGTGTACGTGCAAGTCGATCAGGGCGTGAGTCTCAACATCGGCAGTTACATCGCTCCTTTTGTCAAGGAGGTGCGCGGACAGCTGGTGATTCGAGACGCCACTGAACTGCCAAAAGACCGCATGTTCGAGATTGTGGCGGCGGTCTTTGGGTTTGCTGCCGGTCAGAGCCTCTCTCCATTCGCAGGGCAAAACGAATTTCTCAGCGCTGTGATTGCTGCCAAGTCCCTAGAGCCTTTTCTCAAGCCTGATATCATCGCTCAGATAGCCGCCTGTATCGAAGCCACGATTCCTTTCCGTCCCAAGTTACCGTCCGGTTTGAGCGCTAGCGACAGGCTGTACCAGCGCTTGACCTCAGCTAACCAGCAGTTCGACTTTGGGTGGACAGATGCCCAAATCTGTGCGGCGGTGAAGCGCTCAGTGCGATTAGCGAACCGGGACGTAGAAAATTTTGCCTGCGCCATTTCGGCGGATTTTTTGGACAATACGTGGAATCTGCTGCCCGAAACCAACCACGAGCTGTTAAATACCAATTCTTACACGGTTCGTGACTTCCGCAGGTCGCTGCAAAAGATGGAAGGATTTATGAACTTCCTCAAACCTGAAGTGGTGTTCCAGCAGTTCATGGGGGAACCGGATGATGCGACTTACGAAGCTCTGGTGGCGCGAACGAGAAAGAACATTGAAGTGGCGAAGCTTTATTTGGGGAGCAAGCTGGTCGCGATCGCGCTCCTGGAGGCGCTTTCCTATCGCATGGGACGGGATATACCCCTGTCAGCGATGATGGGAGAGCTGCCGGGTTCCGGAGGAAAGGTTGCGGCTTTGGAACGCCTTTTGCCCGATATAGCGAACGGACATCAGCTGGCAAATGCCTTGGAAAGCGAAGTGTTAGAGCTGCTGTCAAAGGGTCGAATTCGGGAATCCACTTATGATATAAAAAATTCGCCTACTACTACTTTTATCATCAAATCTATCGGGTTTGACTCGGTGAGAAATCTGCTGAAGCCGGCCAAGGACTTTTTTGCAGGAACGATTTCGTCGGAGGAATTTCTCTCCGAGTGCGACGCTCGTGTGGTGGAGACGATCGTCTCCGGAGTGCTGCAACTTTTTGAAAGTCGAAAGGCAGCTCTGAGCTCCTATAATTGAAGAGTGGGTCGAGTTGCGGGACACTGGGCTGAGTGGGTGTGTGGGTTTGACCCCTCGCCCCACTCAGAGAATTTACGGTGGATTAATTGCTATAAATCAGGAGGGGTGAGGGGTGAGGGGGTGAGCTTTCGGGGGTAGGTTTTTGAGAGGTTGTCTGCCGGTAGCGTTACGGGATAGGCGTTGCATGAGCGTGCTTCGCAGCGGCTGGGTGACTCAGCTATGTTCATCTTTCCTCTGATTGCAAAAATCGTCGCGCTCATGCGAAAGCCCCTACAGAATCTGTGTGGGGGCTAACGCATTCATGCGCGTTAGCCAGTAATTCTCCAGCTCGCCTCTGTAACAGCTGTTAAAATTGCGTTCCAGCTGGCTGCTATTTTGCAGAGTCCGTTCGCACCGCCAGGGCTGCGCACTGCTCTGGAAAAAAAGGCCGGTGTGGGAGTTCCCAAATCAGGTATTAGAAATTGGCGGGGAGGAAGTTGCTGCTCTTTGTCTGTACTGCACAGACGAATGGTAGGGGGGAATAACCACCTGGTTTACGTCTTTAGGAAGAGTGCAGATATAGCAGCAGTCATATTGGTTAGGACTCGAAGAGCTCTGGAGCTCTGGAGCTCTGGAGCTCTGGAGCCGGAATGTCCTCACCTAAGTGGCTACTGCTATATAAGTAGCTTCCCACATCGGCACCCCATCGCCGCCACCGACCGCTTATCAGGTATTTGTGTGTTAATTATCGCAGCACTAAATCATTACCCAAGGTAGAAGTATAGAGAGAGAAACAGTGATAAACTAGCCAGTAAAAGATGGGGTATTGAAATGATTGGCTACTTGGATTCTGAACTGCTGACTTAAACTGATTAAGGCGCTTTGGATTGCGCTACATTCGCACCGGCGCTCGCACCCTCTCTCTTCCAATACTTCCTTTGACCGGCAGCGGCAGAGTTCCCTCCTGAACGATACCAGCTTGCTAAAGAACGTTCCGAAAATGTCATCTAGACAACAGGAGACGAGCTTTCTAACCGGGCTCGGAGTTCTAGCTTGCGGTCAAGGATGGAATTGAAAGGGATAGGAATGCCCCTCCATTCTGCTTTTCTGTCTGCGGAAATGGAAAGTTACTCCTGGCTCTAAAGTCTGGGCTAGTTCTAAGCTTTATCGAACGGACAAGTTCAACGAGCCAGATTTCAAGACTATCCCTTGTTCTCATTTGTGCGATCGCGCCCAGTAAAGGGATGAGAGAATCAGGCTTTTGCAGGAGGGATTAAGGCAGTTAACAGCCCTGAAAAAAGATAGCGTCACCATTTGTAAAAAAGGAGAAGAATATATGCAATTACAGATTGAGTGCAACGGCAGCTTTAATCAAGAAACATGCTTGCTCTGCCAGGAGCAGTTTCAGATGAGGAAAGCGAGAGTGATTGTCTGCAACGATCGGGGTGACAGTTACGGGGTTCTCTGTCCAAATTGCGTAGCGAAAGGCTATAATTGGCTTGGAAGCAAACTCCAGCAGTTAACTCACATTATCAGTGACTGAGCGTAGCGGCTGTTAATTCTATTAGTGACCTGAAACCATTGCCAGCGCTAGATCGCAGGTCTTAAATTTTAAATCGGGGCTCAGAAACCTGGTTTTTCTCCCCGTAAAGATCGGTTTAGCGTCGAGAGAGCCAAAAGACAGCCGGTTTCTGAGATTACTCGACCGGCTCCCCAGAGCACCGGTCAAGTAATCTCGCAGCCTGGTTTTTGGCTGGAGCAACAAAATTTCGGTTCTGTCAGAATACTTAAAAGCAGTTTATTAACCTCTGGTTGGGGGCTGGTTTATCTTTGCTATCTCTGAGCGAAAGAAGATATTTATACCCCCGCCATTACTGCAGACTGTCCGCGTACCGCACTGCTTAAAACAGTGCGAATTTATCAGGATTTGCTAAGGCAGTCTAAAGTTGTTTTTGCCAACGATATTGAAGGTCAGGGGGCGAGAGGTTGGGCGATTTCGCATTCAATTTCCCGAACAAGAAGTGCTGCTGTCTCGCCCGGGCGATTGCGCTCTTTGGTGTCCCGGATCGCCCCATTCTTGGTCTGCTGAGCTTGATTATACCGTCCTGACTGTCAGATGGCCATCGAAGCGAGGGGATATCAAGCCGGCAGAGGATTGTAGAGGGGAACTCACGGATGTAACCAGGAAGCGAGCGAGCTGTTCAACAGATGGGAATTCCCACTGAATAACTGACACACTCGCGCTCGCTCATAAACAGTGGATAAAAATCAATTTTCCGGTTATATCTTGTTAAATTAAGATAAAAAAGGGCAGTCTTTATGTAGCAGCTAAGGTAGAGATTTTGATGATTTCGCTCGCTTACTCTGTGGTGATTGATTGCAAAGAAGAGTCCGGTAATGGCAGCGCAAAGGCGATTTCTGGCGCTGGCGAAATGGCATATCCGCGCCCGCAGTTGCAGCGACGCAATTGGATGTGCCTGAATGGCCGGTGGAAATTTACATTTGACGAGGAAGGGCGATGAGTTCGACCCTGCGACATTGCCGAGTGGTCGAGTACCACGCCCAAATTTCCGTTTGAGGAGATCGCCACCGCAACCCAAGGAGGAATTGAGGAAGAAGATGTATTCTCTGGAACTGTTAAAGCCGGATGGGCGCAAGCTGACCCTGTACAGTCGCTCCCCCATTGACAGCGAACTGCAAGCTCCCAGCCCCAGCAGCGAGCAGGTGCCGGCAAACCCGCACCTGCGCTGGCACCCCCTGCGCGGTGAGTGGGTGTCTTATGCCAGCCACCGGCAGGGGCGCACCTTTATGCCGCCCCCAGAGTACAATCCCCTGGCACCTACAAAAGACCCGCAGTTTCCCACTGAACTCCCTCAGGGGCAATATGAAGTAGCCGTCTTCGAGAATCGCTTTCCCATGATGGCGCTAGGGGCGCACAACCCGCCCGAGTGCTTCGTTGAGACGCTCCCCGCCAATGGGGCGTGCGAGGTGGTAGTCTTCACTCAAGACCCCCACGCCTCCCTCAGCTCCCTGGAACTGGCTGATCTCGACCTGCTGCTGCAAGTGTGGGCGGACCGCACCCGCGTGCTGGGAGGGCACCCGCACATCCAGTATGTGCTGCCGTTCGAGAACAAAGGTGTGGAGGTGGGCGTTACTTTGCACCACCCGCACGGGCAGATCTACGCCTATCCCCTCGTACCGCCCGTGCCGGCAGGCATGCTCGAGCGCCAGCAAGCGCATTACGAACAGCACCAGCGGGGTTTGCTGCAAGACTTCATTGAAAACGAGATTGAGGACGCCCAGCGGATTCTCTATCAGGACGACTTCACCGTCGCTTTCGTGCCGGTGTGCGCCCGCTACCCTTACGAGGTCTGGATTGCCCCCATCGAGCAGGTGGCCACCTTTGCAGACCTCACAGCCGCGCAGCGCTGGGGGCTCGCCAGAGCCCTGAAAACCGTCACTCTCAAGTACGACGGATTGTGGGAGCGCCCCTTTCCCTACTTGATGGCCTGGTTCCAGGCACCAACCGACGGCCAGCCGCACCCGGAAGCGCACCTGCACGCCCAGTTCTATCCCCCCTACCGCACGAAAGACCGGCTCAAGTACCTGGCGGGTGCGGAACAAGCAGGCGGCATCTTTGCCAACGACACCATCCCGGAGGAAAAAGCCAAGGAGCTGCAGGCGGTATCCGTACAAATAGAAGCGGCTTGCCGGCCCACTTTAATGCCCTCATAAATAGCGGGGGCGGGTTTGCAGACATCCAATGCCTTCCGCAGACATCTGAGGTGAGCCCGCCCCTACTGCTGAAGGGCGTGCGGAACTATAGCAGTAGCCATATTGGTTAGGACATTAACCAATTTGTCTAGTGCTACGCA
>CAZJNL010000057.1:0-11883 GCA_964546515.1 uncultured Oscillatoria sp. | reverse complement strand
AGGGAAAAACAGAATTCCTACCTGTCGCAATCTCACCATTTCCAAATTCCTGTCTTGTTGGGGACATTTACAGGCAACATCTCACTCCAAGCAAATCTACCTCCTGCCCTCTTCTTTCTCCCCCTCTCCCCTTGTGGGAGAGGGGGCTGGGGGGTGAGGGGATGACAACCGTGAGATGCACCTGATTCCCAACATAGGCTGGCTTTCCAGGGGCAGAAAAATTTTTGACCTGATTTCAAGTTTTATTAACTTTGCTTGACTTTTCTTCCGGTTCGCGATATGCTCCCCCAGCCTTTGAAGCCGGCACCGTCTTTCCATTCTTCCAGGCAAAACCGGCAACCTTGCGGCTAGCACGCACCCCAACCTTGCAGAATTCTGCAAACTCCCGGTTAAAATCAGTCAACTTCTTCCGCAGCTGCGGATCGCGCAGCGCCACAAATTGGCACACCAGGAGAGTCACTCCCAGCCAGGAAAACCCCAATTTGCTCCAAACCACCTTATTTTTGAGCTTTTCTACTTCAGTCGGCTTAAGTTCTGGATAAATCCCACCGGCATCTCCCTTCTCAATATTTTCCCTTAACAGCTCAGTTGCTTCTCTCCACTTCTTTACCGGCACTTCATAATAGGGTTCCAGACACCAAGCCAAACTGCCATCCACTTCCTCCCTGAGCGTTTCCGCAAATAACTCAAAAGCTGATTGAAAAGGATACTCCGTTTCAAACCCATCAGGCAATAAACGTCTAGCCACCTTGCTGAGAAGATTGTAAATCGCGCTGTGCAGCTCAGCCACATACTTATTGGCTTCCTTCACAAGCGCCCACTGATATTTGTAAAGAGTGACTCTCTGTTTCAGCAAGTCGTGCCGGTGCTTGGAAATCTCTCCCCTCTCCAAAGCGTCGCCAATCGGATCTCCCTGACACACGATAAACTCCGCTCTCCAGCCTTCCGCAAGCAGCAGGTGGTTTTTTCTATAGTTCTGCCATTCATTAAATTGTTCTTCTGTCCGGCACTTATCCAGTAAAGCCTTGCTGGGCAAACTGGCTATTAGTTCCGCAATCTGCTGCAATTCATCATCGCTGATTTCACTCATGCTACCCCCGTGCAGTAAAGACATCATTTATGCTAGCTCACTGCCGGCTAACAGTCAAACGCCACCGGCTCCTCTCACCCGCCGACTCCCAGAAACCGGGTTTCTTGAAGAAACCCGGTTTCTTGATATTGCATAAACCCCCCTCTTCCCCCTTTCGGGGGTAGGTTTTTTCGTTGGCAAGCGAAGAACGGCGTTGCATTGGCGAACTGCCTTATCGGGCGGGGTCGTAAAGCTCCCCGCGCATGAATGCGTTAGCCCCTACAGAATCTTTGTAGGGGCGAAGCATGAGCGTCAGAATCTTTGCTACTTAACCAGGATTTAACAACGCTCATGCAACGCCTATCCCGTAACGCTCATGCAATGGACAGTCAGTTTAGGACATTGGGACAGGCCGAACGCAGTCCCTACGAGGTATATCCGTAGGGACTGCGTAGCTCCTACGGAGCCGCAACGCTTACGGTCTGCCCTCAATGGTGTCCTAACCAATTTGGCTAGTGCTATACCAACAGACAACCTCTAAAAAACCTACCCCCGAAAGCCCTCTTCCCCCCCTCTCCGCAAGCGGGTTGGGGGTTGGGGGGTGGGGTTCTTCGCGTGTGGTAAGGGAGAACAGCCGTTCCCCCCTACAAAGCTATTGCAGCTGACTAGCCATAAAAACCTCAACCAGTTCCAGCGTATTTTCCAAACTAGCCACCAACACATCCGCCCCCTGCAAATTTTGCTCCCGCGCCTGCATTTCCAGCGTCTTAGCAGTTGCCTGCATAGATGGCACACCCACATTACCACTCGCACCTTTAAGCTGGTGGGCTTGAGAGACAATCGTCTGGCAATCATTTGACTGCAGCGCTTGCTTTATCAGAGCCAGCTTAGCGACCGCATCCGCCACAAAAGCTTGCAGGAGCTCCCGCTGAAACTCCACATCCCCGCCAGAAACATCATTCAGGCGCTTGAGATCCATGAGTTCTCCTGCAACGTAGGAGGTAGCGGAAGGCTTGCAGCTTGCCGGCGTGCCAGATGAGTTATCTGCCTTTCCCTCATGCGCCTCGTTCCCCGGCTCCGCCGGGGAAAGCCCCCCTGTTGGCTCAGCCGGCTCTTTTGCCGGGGAAAGCCCCCCTGTTGGCTCAACCGGCTCTTTTGCAGGGGAACGCCCCCCTGTTGGCTCAACCCGCTCTTTTGCAGGGGAACGCCCCCCCGGAGGCTCAACCGGCTCTTTTGCCTGAGAAAGCCCCTCCTGTCGGCTGAACCGGCTCTTTTCCCAGCGCTCCAGAGCCGCTCCCAAAGCCGTCATATCCACCGGCTTGCTGAGATAATCATCCATCCCCGCCGCCAGACACCTTTCCCGATCCCCCTTCATCGCATTTGCCGTCATGGCAATCACCACCGTATGCCGGTCGGCTCCTTCCCGCTTGCGCAAAACCACCGTCGCGCCGTAGCCATCCAGCACCGGCATCTGGCAATCCATAAGCACAATATCGTACTCTTTTTTCTCCAAAATGTCAAGCGCTTCCTGACCGTTGCCGGCACAATCTGCTGGATAGCCCAACTGCTTGAGCTGGTTGATCACCACCTTTTGATTAATCGCATTATCCTCCACCACCAGAATTTTCAAATTCCGGCGTTTAACAGTGTTTTGGGGGGGTTGGGTGGTGCGATTTCGGATTTTGGAAGTTGGATCGTTGGGAATTGGAGGCCGAGATTTGGGGATTTGGGGATTTCTGCCACCGATCTCGTTCCTTGCCGGTTTAGCCAAACAGGTAATCAGGATGTCGAACAGCCGCGACTCTTTAACCGGCTTAATTAAATAATCCCCAAAACCGGCCTTGCGGATGCGCTCCGCGATATCCCGCAGGCTCAGAGAAGTCATAACAACCAGCCTCGTCCGCGCCAGCGTCGGATCGAGGAGAATCAACTTGCAGAGCTTTTCGCCGTCCATCTGGGGCATTTGCATGTCCACCAGAGCGATGTCGAACGGTTGCCCAGCTGCCGCAGCCCCTTTGAGAGCCTTGAGCGCCTCCAATCCGCAAGACGCTTCCGTGACGCGCATCCCCCAACCCGAAGTCATATACGCCAGCGAGAAGCGATTGGTGGCGTTATCGTCTACCACCAAAAGTTTGACACCGGCCAGCTCGGGGTGGGATATTTCACCCCCGGAGTCGGGGTGTGTCGCAGCTTTGCCCAAGCGGACGGAAAACCAAAAAGTAGAACCGTGGCCCACCTGACTTTCCAGGCCAATTTCCCCGCCCATCAGCTCCACGATCTGCTTGCTGATCGCCAGTCCCAAGCCGGTGCCCCCGTACTGGCGAGTCGTGGAAGCGTCAACCTGAGAAAACGACTGGAACAGTTTGTGCAAATCATCCGCTGAAATGCCAATGCCGGTATCCGTCACCCGGAAATAAACCATCGCCTCAGTCGGAGTTTCCGACTCCAAAGACGCCTGAATAACCACCTCCCCCATAGCGGTAAATTTAATAGCGTTACCTGTCAGATTCATCAGAACCTGGCGCAGGCGAGTTGGGTCACCGATACATTTTCTCGGCACGTCCGCGTCAATCCAGCCCATCAGTTCTATCCCTTTGGCGTCTGCCGGCGTGGCTAGCAAATCCACCACATCTTCCAAGCAACTGCTTAAATCAAACTCGATATTCTCCAGCTGCATCACACCTGCTTCCAGCTTGGAAAAGTCGAGAATGTCATTAATCACCCTCAGCAAATTCTGACCGCTAGCCTGAATCGTCTCCACAAAATCCTGCTGTTCCGGAGTCAGTTCTGTTTTCGCCAGCAATCCCGCCATCCCCAGCACCCCATTCATAGGTGTGCGGATTTCGTGGCTCATATTAGCCAGGAACTGGGATTTGATCCGCGAGGTAGCAAGGGCGGCTTCCCGCGCTTCCACCAGCGCCGCCTCGTAGCGCTTGCGCTCGGTGATGTCGCGCACCACAGTGCCGATGCAGAGCGGTTCGCCGCTTTGGGGGTGCCGGACGAGAAAAATATTCATCTGCACGTCAATAGCAGCGCCGGTCTTGAAGTGACGGAACTGGCCGTCTCCCAGCCAGTGGCCAGTCTCTCTGGTTGCCGGCAGGGCTGTGTCTCGCAGCAGCTTCCAAGTTTCCGGCGTGCAGCAGTCGCGAATGTTGGTGGAGAGGAGGTCGCCGGCACTGTCAATGCCCACGAGGCGGCGTCCGGCTTGATTGAGAAACAGCATTTTCCCCACCAGTGAAATCATGCTAATAAAGTTGCTGCTGTGCTCCACCAGTAATGCCAGCTTCTGGCGCTCCTCTTCCGCCAGCTTGCCTTCGGTGATGTCGCTGGAAATCCCGTCGATGCGAATTGCTTTGCCACCGGCTTCTTTGACCACGCGAGCCCGGTAGCGCAGCCAGCGCACCTCCCCAGAAGGGCGCAATATTCTGTATTCCATATCAGCGCTGCCGGCTTTCAGCATCGTCGAAGTCAGCTGCGCCACTCGCTCCCGGTCTTCCGGGTGAACCACTTCCAGCCAGAGGTTGCGGTTTTCCAGGAATTGTGATACTGGCCGGCCATACACTTGCTGCGCAGCCGAATTCATGTAAAGCAGCTCCCAGTGTTCTGCCCCAACCGACCAGACCACATCTTGCAGCGAACCCAGAATGCTGTCCAGCCGCTCTTGGTTCTGCTGCAGGGATTCCTGTAGAGAGGTTAGATGCAACACCTCTTCTTCGAGAGACATGACATGCAGTTTCTCTTCCGTGATGTCGCGCCCGACGGCTTGGACTTCCACGAGCCGCCCACCGGCATCAAAAATCCCCCGGTCTGTCCACTGGAGCCAGCGGACTTTCCCATTGCCGATCGCGATGCGGTGTTCACAAGTCACGGCAGGCACCTCCGGGCTGAGCTTTCGCAACTGCTTGGCCACGATATCCCGGTCTTCTTCGGGAATCGCCGGCATGAAGCAGTGACCGACAAGAAAAGCCGGCTGGCTGTCGAAATGCCGGTAGAAGGCGTCGTTGGCGTATGTGAGGGTGCCGTCGGGCAGAAAACGGCAAATCAGTTCGGTTTGGTCTTCGACCGTGCGGCGGTAGCGCTCCTCCGATTCCCGCAACTGCGCCATCTCCCGCACCCGCTCCGTGATGTCAGCGGCGATGAACAGCACTGCCGGCTGCCCTTCCAATTCAATAGCGCTCGCTGTCAAGTCAACCCACCTCTCCTCACCCCCAAAAAACGTAAAAGTTTTCGCCAGCAGCTGCAGTTCGCACCGGCACGGCGCAGAGGGGCCAACCCGTTCCATCAGGTGGCGAAAGTCGGGATGGATTATATCGCGCAATTGCATTTTTTGCAACTCTTCTGCCGTCCAGCCGGAGATCGCTTCCGTGGCGGGATTGACGTAGAGGAATTGCGAATCGCGACAGATAAAAATAGCAGCCGCACTGGTTTCTGCCAGTGCGCCCAACTGCGGGGCTGTCCCAGGCTGTAGGGGCAGGCCCCCGTGCCTGCCCTGTACCGGCACGCGGTTGGCGATCTCTGCAAATGTCAGCCAGCCATAGAGCGGGCGGCCTTCCGCATCCCGAATTAGGGAAGCGGTTAGTGTCACCCAGAGAATTTCTCCGTTTTTCTTGACATAACGGCTATCAATGGTGTAATGGGGAATTTCGCCGCTGAAAAGCTGTGCGGCGAGTTGGGTGTGGTCGAGGTCTTCTGGGCGGGCAAGTTCGGTGAAGGTGAGTTGGCTCAGTTCGGCTTCGGTATAGCCCAGCATCTGGCACAGCACAGCGTTCACTTTCACGAACCGGCAGTCGGTGCCGGCGATCGCCATAGGGAGCGGCCCTTCTTCAAAAATCTTGCCGAGTAGGGGCGTCCATGCTGCCATCCCCGGCTCCCCAACCTCTTGTAGCACTTCTTCTTGGCGCTGGCGAATGCCGGTGTCGCGGGCAAAAACACAAGCGTAAGTAGAACCGTTGAATTCCATATAGTTAACTGTCAGCTCCACCGGCACACTGGGGCCAGTTTTGGTGCGCAGCACAGATTCCAGGGTAAAGGAACCCCGCTCGTCAAGAGCCGGTGCCGGTATAAAGAAACCAGCTTTCTCCCGGATTGCAGCGTCTAGTGCCCGGTCGAGGTCAGAGACGCTCATGGCCAGAAGTTGATCCCGCTCACAGCCGAGCAACCTAATGGCGGCGTCGTTGACGTAAAGGAACCGGCCATTCTCACCGATCCAGAAGAGGGCTTCTGCGCTGCTGTCTGCAGAAAACTGTGCCAGTTGCAGGGCTACTTCCAAGGGCGGGCGCTCTCCAATTTCACCTTGTATAACGCTCAGTCGCGTCTCTACATCTCGCGTCTCTACATCTCGCGTCTGTGCATCTCGCGCCTCTGCAGCTTCCAGCTGGGAGGAAAGCTCCCGAACCCGGATTTCCAACTCGCTGTAGGCGTCTGTCAGGGACGCCTCTACATTAGCGCGGTCGCAGGTTTCCACCGACAGGGCCAGGAAATCGGCGAGACTGGAGGCAAAGCACTGCTCTTCGAGCCCCCACCGGCGGGGGCTGCCAGAGTGGTGCAAACAGATGACGCCGACAAAAACGCCACATCTGAGTACCGCTGCATCCAGCGCCGAGGTAATGCCAAAGGGGGTGAGATAGGACTGGGAAAGCTCGCGGGTTCTGGGATCGGAGCTGGCGTCACCGGCGGCGACAATCCGCTCTTTGGCCAGCGCCTGGAAATAAGCGGGACAGTCCGCTGCTGCTAGTACGCGACCTTGTGAGTGGCGACCGGCACCGAGTTCGTACAGCTCGAGGCAGAGTAATTTTAGATTTTGGATTTTAGATTTTAGATTGTTGGGCTGTCCGCTAGATGCAGCAGTTTCGTCTGCAAAACCGGTTTCGCCCCACGCACAATCGCCATCAGAGGGCAGCCGGCGCGACAGTGAAGAGAGAAAATCGCTCAGCAACCACACGCTCACCCGCTGGACTTCCAGGGTGCGGGCGGCTGTTTCTGTGATCTCCCGCAGCAGCGCCTGCAGGTTGCGGTTCTCGCTCGCCCGCAATGCCAGTTCCGCCAAGACTCGGTTGAAGAAAGCCAGGCGTTTTTCACTTTCAGCCAGCAATTCGGTCTGTTGGGTAAAGGATGACGGGTGGGGGTTGAGGAGCGGTAAGCAGGGGGCGGGTTTATCAGTGCTTTCCGTTTTGTGGGAAGTATTGCTGGCCAAACCCGCCCCTACAGGGGGGGAGGGGGCGGGTTTCTCAGTGATCTCCGTTTTGTGGCCAGTATTGCTGGCTGAACCGGCCCCTGCAGGGGGGGAGGGGGCGGGTTGATCAGCGCTTTCCGTTTTGTGGCCAGTATTGCTGGCTGCAC
The DNA here is from genome assembly GCA_964546515.1 of uncultured Oscillatoria sp. GTDB lineage: Bacteria > Cyanobacteriota > Cyanobacteriia > Cyanobacteriales > Oscillatoriaceae > Oscillatoria. The sequence goes on along the minus strand of CAZJNL010000057.1, from coordinate 4,475 downwards.
CGGCTCGTGCGGGCTGTGGTGCGGTTTGGAAGGGGGAGGTGCGCAGGGTTAGTCCCAGGACAATCAGGGTGACAACGAAGCTCATGGGCCACAGGGAGTCGTAGCTCACAGGCCAAGAGGTTTCTAAGATAAAGGAGAAGGACGTCCCCGCACCGGCGCTCTCGCTCCAAGCGACTGCTGCCATGCCGGTGTAGATCAGTCCGCTGATGGCGGCAGCCAGGAACAGAACGCTGCTGAGTTTTGAGTTTTGTAAAGCTGAGAGATCGGGAGTTGGGTGAAGCGTTTTGGGTTTTTCTGACTCATTCAAGGGGTCGATTTGGGAATTTTCTGGCCCCCCGGCCCCCCACAAGGCCACACTCGACAAGCCAATGGCTATTCCCAGGGAAAGCAGTACCAGCAGCAGGTTGCACTTGCCGGCTAGCTCGCCTCGGATTGCTGCCACGCCCAAGTAGTGGGTGCCGGCAATGGCCAGTCCCAAGCTGAAGGATGAGGGGTGAAGGCTGAGGGCGGAGGGCTGACTTCTGGCTTCTAATTTGTGGGTTCCCAAAAGGGCAGCGGCTGATGCCAGTACCGCCACTAGGACGGAGAGGGCCACTGTCAGGATGTCGTAGGAGACGGGTGCCGGTGCGCGGAACGCCAGCAAGCCTGTGAAGTGGGACGCCCAGATGCCGGTTCCCATTGCAGCCGCACTGCTTAGCGTTGCGCCGGCAGCAGGATTTTCCTGGCGCTTGGCTATCAGATCCAGCGCTGTGTGCGACGCTAAGTTCGCAATCAGGATAGAAAGCGCTACTAGGCGCAGGTCATAGGTGCCGGTCAGCACCACTACGTCGGTATGGCTCATTCGCTTGCACGCTCCGATGCCGGTGTTTACCCTTTATAACTCTGCCTTATCTATAGCTGACGCACTCCTGCGCTATGATGAAGTTACTGTAAACTTCGCAAAAGCTTTTATCAAGCAATTAGCCGCCCATTGTTCCTCCGGTAAATTACTATTTTTCGCGCCCGGGAGTCAGCAAAGGCAGCCGTTCCTCTTTATATATTATTAAATTGAAAGGGGGAAATGAAATTCTTTGCTGGGCACGCGAGCATGGGTCACGCGAGCATGGGTCACGCGAGTATGGGTCATCGGCCATCGGGCATCGGGCATCGGGCATCGGGCACTGGTAATTCGATCCCGGGCCGGTGCTGCTTTCCGGCTGCACCATGCAATAAGGATGCCACCGGATTTGATATCAATTGTGAATTTTGAATCCATTGATATCCGGGTTTCACAATTGATAATTTCTCCCCAACCCACCGGCAGATTTTCAAATTAATTAAACGGATAAATATCCGGAAAAATGCTTGCAGCCCAGCGGCTCCCTCGCCTGCGAGGTTTATCCTTTCCCCAATTCCCCAGGGGTTATTAACTATTCTGTCGAACATTGCTCACCGGCACGGCCCTTGAGGATAAATTTTATTAAATACCTTAGATTGCTCATCATTATTGCATTCCGGCGCTCCGCCACCGGGGCGGGAGTTCCCCGCCCGCACTCCGGCACACAAATGATGTGGAATCAAGCGAACATAATATTAAAGTGACAAGCTGAGTTGGGAGCCGCTCTGGGTTTTAGTCACCTCGATGCGGGCTTGGAAAGCCTCTTTGAATTGAGGGATGTGGGTGACGGTGAGGATGCAGGCGAACTCAGGGGCAATCGCATTAATGGCGGCAATCAAGCGCTCGCAGCCTTCGGCGTCTTGGGTGCCAAAGCCCTCATCCACAATCAGCATTTGCAGCGCGGTGCCCGACCGGTGGGCCAGCAAGCGGGAGAGGGCGAGACGGATAGCGAAGTTAATCCGAAACGCTTCCCCGCCGGAGTAGGTTTCGTAGGGGCGAGTGCCCTTGGGGTCGCCAATCAGGATATCCAGGGTTTCAATCACCTTAGATGACGCCCGCTTGCCCTTACCGGCACGCTGGGTGAAAAACCGGACGTGCAGCTGGTTGCCAGTCAGCCTGGACAGAATCTGATTGGTTTCCGCCTCCAGCTGGGGCAGCACGTTCTCAATCATCAGCGCCTGGATGCCATTTTTGCCGAAAGCTTGAGCCAGCTCCTGGTAGATGCGCTGCTGTTTGCCAGCTTCGAGCTGCTGTTGGCGCTGCTGTCGCAACTGCGCCTGGAGAGACTCCAGGTGCTGCAACTGCTGCTGCAGGCGACCCAAACTGGCAAGCTGGCTGTCCAGTTGAGCTCGCCCTTGCCATATCTGCTTTTCTAGCAGCGAAATCTCCTGGGTGGCGTCGGGGGTTTCCTGCAACTGCCGATTGAGGCTTTCAATCTGTTTTAGCATGGCTTGCCGGTCGAGGGAGATCGCCTGCAACCGGCTCTCTAGCTCACCGGCACGCTGCTGCAGCTGGGGATATTCCTCCCGGGCGGCGAGCAGTTGCTGGTAGGGAGCCAGCCAAGTTTGGGCCCGGGTGCGTGCGGCACGCAGGGCGTCGTGCTGGCGGCGGTCGTAATTGAGCTCGCTCAGCTGCCGGTCGAGTTCCGCAATTTGCCTGGAAAATTCGGAAGCGGTTTGCTGCTGCTGCAGTTCGCCGCTGAGCTGGGCAATCAGGCTCTGTAATTCTGGCTTGCGGGCGTTCAGTCGAGCCAGCGACTTGTTGGCAGTTCTGATTTCCGCCAGCTTGATTTCCGCCCAGCGCCACCGGTCGGCTTGCCCTCTGGCGAGAGCGTGGTCTTTCTCATCGTAACCCATCTGCTGCAACTGCCAGTCGAGCTGCTGCAGTTCCGCTACTAAGTCCGGGGAGTAGGAGCCGGACGCCAGCGCTCGCTCGATTTGCTCCTTCTCAACCGCCATTTGCTGCAGCCTCAGCCGGTCTGACTCCGTAGCCTCCAGTTGCGCTTGCAAGGAACCCCGGCGCTCCCGCAGGGTTTCATACCCAGCCAGTTCCTGATTCAGCTGCTGGTACTCCGCCCGCAAGACTTGAATCTCGCGCTCGGAAGTCGCCATCTGCTCGCGCAGCACCCACAGCTGGTTGATCACTTCCTCCTGTTCGGCGCGATTTTTTTGCACCACCAAATTGTAGTGCTGTTCGTCCAGGGGGCGGTCGCACAGGGGACAAGTGGCGTCGGGCACCTGCAGCATCTGAAGTTTCTGCTCGAGTTCCGCCAGTTTGGCTTCACAGTCTCGCTGGTGGGCTTGCAGGCGTTCCATGAAGCTGCGCCGCTCCAGTCCTTTTTCCCGCACCCGCTGCTGGTAAACTCGCTTTTTGTCTAAATTCTCTATCTGAGTGGCAATTTCCATGACGGCTTGCTGCAGCTGCGGGTGGCGCTGCTGCTGAACTTGCAGCTGGTGGGCGGTGGCGTAGAGTTCTTCGAGGCGGGCGCTCAAGCGAGCACCGGCGCGGTCGAGTTCCGCACACAGCTGGGTGCGCCGCTGCATCAGGGGGGCAACTTGGGTTTGCAGTTCGTCGAGGTAAGCGAGCAGGTGGCGAGCTTGCTGCAGTTGCGCCATGCCAGCTTCCATTTCCGGCGCTTGTTTCAGGGTTTGCTGAATTTCCAGTTCCTGCTGTAGCAGGGCGTCGAGTTGGGCTTTCGCGCCCGACAGCTTTCTTTCGAGGGAGGAATTGTGTTGAATGAGCTGCTGCTGGAGTTTCTGGCGCTGTTCTTGGATCTCTTGCCAGGTTTGAAATTTGGAATTTTGAATTTCTTCGAGGCGTAGCTGCTGCTGGAATTCGGCGTAGCCGGCGGCGATGGAGCTTTCCTGGCGCAGCAGGGCGTCTAATTCTTGCTGCCGCGAGCGGGTGGCTGCTAGCTCTCGTCCGATGCGATCGCACTCACCGGCCAGCTTGTCGTGTTGCTGCCGGTGCCAGGTGAGTTGCTGCTGCCAAGTTTGTCGGCTGTGCTGAAGGCTATGCAGGTGTTGCAGTTTTTGTCTGCCGGTGTCTTGTTGCTGCTGCAGACCGGCGATGGTATCTTGGAGTGCGGTTAGCTGAATGCCTATCTCTTCGCTGGAGTGCAGCTGGGCTTGAATGGACTGCAAGCTCCCTTCCAGCAGTTCTACCTGACCTTTGAACTGGCGCGACCGGTCTTTGGCTTGCTCTGCCAATTCGTCGTAGTGGTTGAGTTTGAGCAACTCCGCTAATATTTCTTTGCGCTCGTTGGGGCGCTTGAGCATGAATTCGTCGGCTCGACCTTGACGCAGGTAGGCAGAATTGATAAAGGTGTCGTAGTCTAGTTTTAGGTGCTGGAGAATTTTTTCCTGCGTTGAGCGGACGCCGCGTTCGGTTAAGGCGCGAAAGTCGGTGGGGCAGTCGTTGGAGTCTGTCGCCGTTGCGATTTGAAATTCCAGGGAGGAGGTCTGACCCCTCTGTCTGGCTCTGATGACGCGGTAGATTTGGTCGCTGATTTGGAAGATATAATCTACGCGGGCTTCTTTGGCACCGGCATGGATGATGTCGTCTTCGGAGATGGCGCGGCTTTCTCCCCACAGACACC